>JAGTVE010000079.1 GCA_018224485.1 Thioalkalivibrio sp.
GCCGTGGCCCTGTGCCTGCTGCCGATGCGCTACAGCAAGCGCGAAACCGGCTTCATTGCCTGGGTCGGCCTGCGCGGCGCGGTCCCGATCATCCTTGCGCTGTTTCCGCTGCTTGCGGGACTTGATCTGGCCGAGTACTTCTTCCATGTGGTCTTCTTCGTGGTGCTGATCTCGCTGTTGGTACAGGGCTGGACGGTGGCCCCCGTTGCGCGCTGGCTGCAGCTGGAACTGCCCCCGACTACGACCCGGGTTCAGCGAACCGAGCTCGACATCCCCGGACAGCAGGAAATGGAACTGGTGGGCTACCGGCTGGCGGAGAACACGCCGGTGGTGCGCGAGGCGTGGTCGAATTTCCGACTGCCGTCGACGGCGCGACTGGTGGCCCACCTGCGCGGCGGGCGTCTGCTGGAGACGCTGGAGATCCTCGACCTGCGCTCGGGGGATCACCTGTACATCATGGTCGCGCCCGCGGACCTGCCGGACCTGGACCGCCTGTTCGTTGCCGCCGAGGTCCCGGAACGGCTCAGCGAGCGCAGCGTCTTCGGCGAGTTCGCGCTGAACGGCACCGCGCAGCTGGGTGCGGTCGCGATGGCCTACGGCGCCGCCGTGCCGCCGGAGCACCAAGGGCTGACGCTGGAGGAGTTCCTGCGTGCGCAATTGCCGGTCGAGCCGGTGGTCGGCGATGCGGTGGATCTCGATCGGGTGCGGCTGGTGGTCCGGGAGATGGAAGGGGCGCGCATCACGCGGGTCGGCCTGAAGCTGCTCTGAGATCGGGGGCAGGCAGAGGGCCGTATTCTCGCCCGCGGGCTGGCCCCCTGCGGGGCTTGACCGGCCCCTTGTAGGAGCGAGCCTGCTCGCGAACGCGCCGCAGGCGCGCCAAATGCCGAGGCCAACGCGGCGCCCATTCGCGTGCGAGGCACGCTCCCACACCACCGCCATGGCCCTTGGGGGAGGTGAGCCCTTTGTGCGACCTGGCGCCTGGGAGGGTCGACCAGGGGGGCTGGCCTTCCACGCTGCCTCTCGGGCTCCTGTGGGAGGCGATCTGCGGTCAGGTGCCGCTCTTCAGCATCGCCTTCAGACCGGCGAGGTGGGCGCGGGCGGTGAGCTGCTGGGTCTCGGGGTCCGGCGGCTTCGCGTCAGGCCACTCGAGGTGTTCGGGCGGCAGCTCGTCGAGGAAGCGGGAGGGCAGGCACTCGGTGGTCTCGCCGTAGCGGGTGCGCTGCGCGGCGTAGGTGATGGTCAGGGTCTGCTGGGCGCGCGTGAGGCCGACGTAGGCCAGCCGGCGTTCTTCCTCGACGTTTTCCTCCTCCAGGCTGACCCGGTGCGGCAGCAGGTCTTCCTCGAAGCCGACGAGGAAGACGTGGGGAAACTCCAGCCCCTTCGCGGTGTGGAGGGTCAGCAGCTGAACCGCGTCCTCTTCGCTGTTCTCGCGCTGGCGGTCGAGCACGTCCATCAGGCTGATGCGGCCGACGACCTCCTCCAGCGTCAGTGCCTGTTCCTCCCCGGTCGTGGTCCGGGAGATGCGCCCGATCCAGTCGATGAATTCGCGCACCGCATCCATGCGCCGCCTGGCAGCCCGGGGGCTTGGACTGTTGTCGAGCAGCCAGGATTCGTAGTCGATGTCCTCGACCAGTCTGGCCAGCACGCGCTCCGGTGCTTCGTCCGCCGCCTGCCGCCGGATTTCTTCGGCCCAGTCAGCGAAGCGGGAGAGCCGCGCCTGACCCCGGGCGCCGACGGTTTCCGCGAGACCGATCCCGGACGCCGCGCGCAGCAGGGAGCAGCCGCGGGTATGGGCGTGGCGCCCGAGCTTCTCCAGCGTGGAGGGCCCGATCTCGCGGCGGGGGACATTGATCACGCGCAGGAAGGCGGGGTTGTCGTCGGGGTTGACCAGCAGTCGCAGGTAGGCCCCGAGGTCGCGGATCTCCGGCCGCTCGAAGAAGGACTGACCGCCACTGATGCGATAGGGAATGCCCTGCTCGCGCAGGAGCTTCTCGAATAGCCGGGACTGGTGATTGCTGCGGTACAGGACCGCGAAATCGGACCATGTTGCCCGCAGTCGAAAGCGCATGCGCATCAGCTCGGAGACCAGGCGCGCGGTCTCGGCCTCGGCGTCGGCGCAGCGGATCACGCGGATGGGTTCGCCTTCGCCGAGCGCGCTCCAGAGCCGCTTCTCGAACAGGTGCGGGTTGTTCGCGATCAGCCGGTTGGCCACCGTGAGGATCCGGTTGGTGGAGCGGTAGTTCTGCTCCAGCTTGATGATCTCCAGGCGCGGGATGTCCTCCCGCAGCCTCGCGAGGTTTTCCGGACGGGCGCCGCGCCAGGCGTAGATGGACTGGTCGTCGTCTCCAACCACGGTCAGGCCGGGATTCACGCCCACCAGCAGCTGCACCAGGCGGTACTGCGCGCCATTGGTGTCCTGATACTCGTCCACCAGCAGGTGACGGATCCGATTCTGCCAGCGCTCACGCAGTTCCGGTTCCCGGGACAGTATGTCCACCGGTCGCTTGATCAGGTCGTCGAAGTCCACCGCGTTGTAGGCGCTGAGTGCCTGTTCGTAGCGCTGGTAGATCCGCGCCGCGTGGTGTTCGGCCGGTTCGTTGGCCTGGGCCAGTGCCTGTTCCGGCGCCAGCAGCTCGTTCTTCCACCGGCTGATCCGTGCCAGCAGCGTTTCCGTCTCGGCCGGATCGTCGTCGCGATGGGTGATCTCGCGCAGCAGCTGGCGGCAGTCGGACGGGTCGAGCAGGGAAAAGCCGCTGCGCAGTCCCGAGACCTGCGGTTCGCGGCGCAGGAAGTCCAGCCCAAGGGTGTGAAAGGTGGATACCCTCAGGCCCCGTGCGCGATCCCGGTCCAGGCGCTCGCGGATGCGCTCGCGCATCTCCCGCGCGGCCTTGTTGGTGAAGGTGATGGCCACGATCGACCGCGGCGGGATACGGCGTACCTCGATCAGGTGGGCGATCTTTTCCGTGATCACCCGGGTCTTGCCCGAGCCCGCGCCGGCGAGTACGAGCAGGGGGCGGTCGGTGGTGGTGACCGCGGTGCGTTGCTGGGGGTTCAGTTGAAGCAAGTGGAAGTACCGGTTCGGGGATGGCGGCGCGCGCCGCATCTGGGCCGTGACAGAATCTACTATGATAAGGGAAGACAGGGGTGACCCGATGCCGGTGGTCGTGAGGTTCGGGGTAGCGCCCCGGTTTCCGGGGCATTCCTGTCCGTCCACGCGGTCGGGCGTAACATCCGTCCAGGCACATGGAGAAGAAGATGCGGCGAATCAGGCTCTTTGGAATCCTCATGCTGGGGTTGGTCGCATTGACCATCACCGGTCTGAGTGGCTGCAGCACCATTGAAGGCTTCGGCAGGGACGTGCAGAAAGGGGGCGAGGCCATCGAGAAAGCGGCGGATCGCGACAACGCCAACTGATCGGAAGTCGAGACAGCGATGCGTCGGTTCCTCGAAACGGTCCCGCTCGGTCAGGGCAGTGAGTCCACGGGTGACGCCGGCGCAACTGGCGGACTGTGGTGGCACGATGCCAATGTTTGTCCAAGTCCCAACCGTGATGCGAGGCCGCCCGGCCTCGAGCCGGAGCTGATCGTCATCCATGCCATCAGCCTGCCGCCGGGGGAGTTCGGCGGGCCGTTCATCGAACAGTTCTTCCACAACACGCTTGACACTGCGGCGCATCCGTATTTCGCGCAAATCGCGGAGCTCAGGGTCTCGGCGCACGCGTTGATCGACCGCAAGGGGCGCGCGATCCAGTTCGTGCCCTTCGAGGAGCGCGCGTGGCACGCCGGGGTCTCCAGCTGGCGGGGGCGCGAGCGCTGCAACGACTTCTCGATCGGGATCGAACTCGAGGGCTGCGACAGCCGGCCGTTCGCGGCCGTGCAGTACACGACGCTGGCGCGGCTGATCCGCTGGCTGGCAGCACGGTACCCGGCGCTCGGCCGCGAGGGCGCCATTGCCGGCCACTCGGACATCGCGCCCGGGCGCAAGACGGACCCGGGTCCCCATTTCGACTGGCGTCGCCTGCAGGCGTGCCTGGCGGAGGAATTCCAAGCGTGATCATCATCGACCTGCTTCGCCACGGCGAGCCCCGTGGCGGTGTGCGCTTCCGGGGCAACGGCTGCGACGATCCGCTCAGCGAGCAGGGCTGGCGGCAGATGTGGCAGGCGGTCGGGGAGTCCGTGCACTGGCCGTGGGATGCGGTGCTGACCTCCCCGCTGGGCCGCTGCCGGGATTTCGCCGAGGCCCTGTGCGCACGTAAACCGACGCCGCTGCGGGTGGTCGACGACCTGCGCGAGGTGGGCTTCGGTGGCTGGGAGGGGCTCACCCTCGACGAGGTCCGTATCGGCCGGGCGGAGGAGTACCGGCGTTTCTATGCCGATCCGGTGGCCAACCGTCCACATGACGCGGAGCCTCTTCCGGATTTTCGCCGACGGGTGGAACGGGCACTGCTGGCCGAGCTCGAGACGGTCGCGACTGGACGGTTTCTGGTCGTCACGCACGGCGGTGTGATCCGCTCGCTGGTGGGGTGGGTGATGGCAGTCCCGGATCAGCGCATCTTCGGACTGGACTGCGAGTACGCGAGCGTGAGCCAGATCCGTCACGACCCCGAGCGGGGCTGGCGGGTCGGATTCACCAATCGCCGGGATTGAGCCCACGTGCCTGCACCGGGTGCGGGTCGGCAGCCAAGGCAGTAAACTCGCGGCTTTCGCGAATGGAGCCGCAAAGATGACCCGAAGCCCCTTTCTGGCCGCCGCCCACGCCGCCGCCGATGCTGCGGAGGCGGTGATCCGCCATTACTACGAGGCCGGCGTGGACATCGAGCTCAAGGCGGACGCGACCCCGGTGACCCGTGCCGACGTGGAGAGCGAGCAGGCGATCCGGGGCATCATCCGCGAACGCTTTCCGGACCACGGGTTCTTCGGCGAGGAGACCGGGCAGAAGGACATCGATGCCGAATATGTCTGGCTGATCGACCCGATCGACGGGACCAAGAGCTTCGTGCGCCGCTACCCATTCTTTTCCACCCAGATCGCACTGATGCACCGGGGAGAACTGGTGCTCGGGCTGTCCAACGCGCCGATGTTCGGTGAGCGCGCCTGGGCCGAGGCCGGGCAGGGGGCCTTCATGAATGACCAGCGGATCGGCGTCGCGCCGACCCTGGACTTGCAGGAGGCCACGCTGTCCACCGGCAATCTGAAGTCCATTGCGGAGAGCCCGCGGTGGCCGGACCTCGGCGCACTGGTCGCGCGCGTGAACCGGGTGCGCGGCTACGGGGACTTCTACCACTACCACCTGTTGGCCAGCGGGTGCATCGATCTGGTCGTGGAGTCGGACGTGAACATCCTGGACATCGCGGCGCTGGCGGTCATCGTGAGGGAGGCCGGGGGCGTGTTCACCGACCTGGCCGGCGGCGAGCCGGGGCTCGACACCCGGGACGTGCTGGCGGCCGCCAACCCGACGTTGCACGGGGCCGTGCGGGGGATGCTGCCCTGGGGGGCGGCTGGCTAGCTGTCACGGTCCTGCGCCAGCCCCGGGGGTGGGGGTGCGGCGTCGGGCCCTCACCCCCGGCCCTCACCCCCGGCCCCTCTCCCGCTTGCGGGACAGGGGAGGAATGTGCGGCTTTCCCGTTAACGCAGGGCGCCCTGTGGCGC
>JAGTVE010000080.1 GCA_018224485.1 Thioalkalivibrio sp.
ACCGGGACCGAATCCTAAACACGTATCCGCCGGCCGCAGCGCGAGCGCGCGGCCGGAGCCATTTCAGGAGTCTTTTCATGCAGATCACCGCTGTTCAGGTCAAGGAACTGCGCGAGCGCACCGGCGCAGGGATGATGGAGTGCAAGAAGGCACTCACCGAAGTCCAGGGCGACCTCGAGGCCGCGATCGAGCTGATGCGCAAGTCCGGACAGGCCAAGGCCGACAAGAAGGCCGGCCGCATCGCGGCCGAGGGCCGGATCGAGATTGCGATCGAGGGTCCCCGGGCCGTGATCATCGAGGTCAACTCCGAGACCGATTTCGTCGCCAAGGACGCGAACTTCCAGCAGTTTGCCGTCGAGTGCGCCCGGGCGGCGCTGACCTTGGATGCTGCCGATGTCGACGGCCTGATGGCTGTGCAGGTCGAGGGCCAGAGCCTGGAGGAACGCCGCGCGGCACTCGTTGCCAGGATTGGCGAGAACATCCGGGTGCGGCGCTTCGATCGGGTACACGGCGTCGGTCCGCTCGGGGCGTACCTGCACGGAATCCGGATCGGCGTCCTGGTGAGCCTCGAAGGTGGCACCGAGGAACTGGCCAGGGATGTCGCCATGCATGTCGCCGCGAGCCGGCCCATCTGCATCGACGCGGACCAGGTGCCGGCGGAGACGGTGGAGAAGGAGCGGGGGATCTTCCGCGCGCAGGCTCAGGAGTCGGGCAAGCCGCCGGAGATCGTAGAGAAGATGATCGAGGGCCGCATCCGAAAATTCCTGGGCGAGGTGACGCTCGTCGGGCAGCCATTCGTGAAGAACCCGGACCAGACGGTCGGTCAGCTGCTGAAGGAGAGGGGCGCCCGCGTTGCGGGATTCGTTCGTTACGAAGTCGGCGAGGGCATCGAGAAGAAGTCCGAGAACTTCGCCGAGGAAGTGATGGCGCAGGCGCGCGGCGCCTGATCCGATCCCTGCGGTGGGCTCGGTGCAGCCGCCGTCCCGCCGCAGGGCAGAGTCCAACTGCTATCGAGGGGCCCCATGAGCCAGTCAGGCCAGCCGGCGTACAGGCGTATTCTTCTGAAGCTGAGCGGCGAGGCCTTCATGGGGTCACAGGACTACGGGGTCGATCCCGGTGTGCTGGACCAGGTGGCCGGGGAGGTCTCGGAGTTGTCCGGCCTGGGCGTCGAGATGGGCATCGTGATCGGCGGCGGCAACATCTTTCGCGGCGCCGGGCTTGCCAAGGGCGGCATGGACCGCGTGACCGGTGACCACATGGGGATGCTGGCCACCGTCATCAACGCGCTGGCGCTGCAGGATGCGATCGAGCGCACCGGGCGATTCTGCCGCGTGATGTCCGCGATCCGCATCAATCAGGTGTGCGAGGACTACATCCGCCGTCGCGCGGTGCGCCACCTCGAGAAGGGACGTATCGTCGTGTTTGCGGCGGGCACCGGAAACCCGTTCTTCACCACCGATTCCGCCGCAAGCCTGCGTGCGATCGAGATCAATGCCGAACTGATGATCAAGGCCACCAAGGTGGACGGTGTCTACGACGCCGATCCGATGCAGCACCGCGACGCCCGCCGCCTAGAGCGTCTGAGCTTCGACGAGGCCCTGGAGCGGAGGCTCGGTGTGATGGATACGACCGCCCTGGTGATGTGCCGTGACAACAACCTGCCGCTGCGGGTGATGAACATGTTTGCCAAGGGGGACCTCCGGCGCCTGGTGATGGGCGAGGACGTGGGCACCCTGGTCGAGGGGACTGGAAAATGAGTGAAGCCACCTTCAAGGATGCCAGCCAGCGCATGGACAAGACGCTGGAATCACTGCGTTCCGAATTCACGAAGATCCGCACGGGCCGCGCGCACACCAGCCTGCTGGACCATGTGATGGTCGAGTATTACGGCTCGGAGGTGCCGATCAACCAGGTCGCGAACGTGAATGTCGAGGATGCCCGCACGCTGACCGTGGCGCCCTGGGAGCGGAACATGGTGGGCAAGGTGGAAAAGGCGATCATGACCTCCGACCTCGGCCTGAATCCGGCGACGGCTGGCACCGTGATCCGCGTCCCGCTGCCGGCCCTTACCGAGGAGCGGCGCAAGGACCTGGTGAAGGTCGTGCGCGCCGAGGCGGAGAATGCGCGCGTGGCCATCCGCAATATCCGCCGGGACGTGAATCACAGTCTGAAGCTGCAGGTGAAGGACAAGGAGATCTCCGAGGATGAGGAGCATCGGGGGGAGGAACGCGTGCAGAAGCTGACCGATGAACACATCGCCCGCATCGACGAGATGCTGGCGGAGAAGGAAACGGAGTTGATGGAGGTTTGACCTCCGTCGCGTCGATGGCCCCGCATTCCGTCGAGACCGGCCCTATCCCCGCGCACGTCGCCGTGATCATGGACGGCAACGGTCGCTGGGCCGAGGCACGCGGTCTCTCCCGCAGCGAAGGTCACCGGGCAGGTCTGAAGGCAACCCGCCGGGCGGTGGAGTTCTTCGCGAACCGGGGGGTGCGCGCCCTGACCCTGTTCGCCTTCAGCAGCGAGAACTGGCAACGGCCGCGGGCCGAGGTGGAGGCGCTGCTGGATCTCTTCGTCACGGCGATCGAGGAGGAACTGCCCGAGCTGCGCCAAAAGGGGATCCGGCTGCGCTTCATCGGCGCGCGCGAGCAGTTTCCGCGGGAACTGCAGTCGCGCATGGGGGAGGCGGAGGCGCAGACCGCCGCGAACGACACCATGACGCTGGTGGTGGCCCTGGGTTACGGCGGTCGCTGGGACATCCTGCAGGCCGCGCGGCGCTGGATCCGGCAGAGTACCGGCACGGACCCGGATCCCGAGGCCTTCGAGGCCTTCCTGAGCACGGCCGGGCTGCCTGAACTGGATCTGCTGATCCGGACCGGCGGCGAGCAGCGGATCAGCAACTTCCTGCTCTGGCAGGCGGCCTATGCCGAACTCTGTTTCCTCGACGCCCTCTGGCCCGAGACAGGGGAGGCGGAACTCCAGGGCGCACTCGACATCTACAGCCGGCGCCAACGCCGCTTCGGTCTGACCAGTGAACGCAGGGGCGCTGCCCATGCTTAGGCAGCGGGTGCTCACCGCGCTCGCCATCGCGGTGCCGGTGATCGTACTGATCCTGCTGGCGCCGCCATGGCTGTTCGGACTCTTCGTCCTGCTGGTGGTGGCCGTCGGCGCCCGTGAATGGGCACAGCTGGGGGGCTTCGCGTCGGCGGGGACCCGTGCAGCCTTTGCGGCCGCGATCCCGGCGCTGCTGGCCCTTCTGATGCTGCTGTGGTGGACCGCAGGGTGGTCGGTCTGGCACCTCGGCATCCTCGCCCTCGCACTGATCTGGTGGGTGTTCGTGTTCATCGGACTCGCCTGGTATAGCCCCGGCCTGTCCGGGCGGCCATCGGGCCGCCTTCTCCTGCGCGCGGGGGGCCTGCTGACGCTGGTGCCGGCAGGAATCGCTCTGCTCTGGCTGCACGACTACGACCGGAACCTCGTGCTCTACCTGATCGCGCTGGTCGCGACTGCCGACAGCGGTGCCTATTTCGCGGGACGCTGGTTCGGCCGCAGCAAGCTGGCCCCGGAGATCAGCCCCGGAAAGACTCGCGAGGGTCTGTTCGGCGCGCTGCTCGGCGCGATCGTGGTCGCCCTGGGGGGCGCGTGGCTGTTTGGGCTGTCGCGGATGGATGCGCTGGTCTTCGGCCTGCTCGGCGTGGTGGTCGCGCTGGTGTCCGTGGCCGGTGATCTGCAGGAGAGCGTGCTCAAGCGCGAGGCGGGCGCCAAGGATAGCGGCGGCCTGCTGCCCGGGCACGGCGGGATCCTCGACCGCATCGACAGCCTGACGGCGGCGGCCCCGGTATTCCTGCTCGGATTGCTCTGGACCGCGCTGCTGGCGCCGGCGAGTCACTGAGATGGCACTGGAACGGGTCACCATCCTGGGGTCCACGGGCAGCATCGGGGTCAGTACCCTGGACGTGCTGGCCCGGGATCCCGAGCGCTTCGAAGTCCATGCCCTGACCGCACAGAGCAATGTGGAGAAGCTCGCTGAGCAGTGCCTGGCGCACCGCCCGGCGGTGGCGGTGATGGTGGACCCGGAGGCGGGTGCCGCACTGCGCGATCTGCTGCAGCGTGCCGGCGTCGGGACGGAGGTCCGGGTCGGCGTCGATGCGCTGATCGAGGTGGTCTCCGGACCCGAGGTCGACGTGGTGATGGCCGCCATCGTCGGTGCCGCTGGTCTCCTGCCGACTCTCGCGGCCGCCGAGGCCGGCAAGCGTCTGCTGCTCGCGAACAAGGAGGCGCTGGTGATGTCCGGAGCGCTGCTGATCGACGCGGTGGCCCGAAGCGGCGCGAAGCTGCTGCCGGTGGACAGCGAGCACAACGCGATCTTCCAGTGCCTGCCCGAGGCTTACACCTGCGGTGATGCGATGCACTCATGCGGTGCGGAAGGCATCTGGCTGACCGCCTCCGGGGGCCCGTTCCGCGAGCGGCCGCTGGATCGCTTCGGCGAGATCACGCCGGAGGAGGCCTGTGCCCATCCGAACTGGGACATGGGGCGCAAGATCTCGGTTGATTCGGCCACGATGATGAACAAGGGGCTCGAGGTGATCGAGGCCCGCTGGCTGTTCGCGCTGGAGCCGGAGGCGATCCGGGTGGTGCTGCACCCCCAGAGCGTCGTGCACTCGATGGTCGCCTATACGGATGGATCGGTGCTGGCGCAGCTGGGTAATCCGGACATGCGCACCCCGATCGCGCATACCCTGGCCTGGCCACGGCGCATGGGTTCGGGCGTGAGTCCGCTGGACCTGTTCGCGGTCGGCCGTCTGGATTTCACGCCCCCGTCGTCCGAGCGGTTTCCCTGCCTCGCCCTGGCGTACCATGCCCTTGAAGCGGGCGGAACGGCCACCACTATCCTGAATGCGGCCAACGAGGTGGCGGTGGAGGCCTTTCTCGACCGCCGGATCAGCTTTCCGACAATCGCGCAGGGCATCGCCGCGACCCTGGATGCGGTCACCTCGAGCCCCGCGGATTCGCTCGAGGGTATTCTTGCGGCCGACGCCGAGGCGCGGGACTATGCAGGCCACTGGGTAAACCGATACGGCCACAGGCCGTGACTTGATGACCGAATGACCATTCTGACCAGCCTTGTAGCCTTCATCGTAGCCATCGGCGTACTGGTGACGATCCACGAATATGGCCATTTCCTGGCTGCGCGCCTGATGGGTGTGAAGGTACTGCGCTTCTCCATCGGATTCGGCAGGCCAATCTATCGGCGGATGTTCGGCCGTGACCGCACCGAGTTCGTGGTCGCCGCGATCCCGCTCGGCGGCTACGTGAAGATGCTGGACGAGCGTGAGGCGCCAGTGGCCGAGTCCGAGGCGCACCGCGCCTTCAACCGCAAACGGCTCGGCGCGCGCAACCTCGTGGTCGCGGCGGGTCCGCTGGCCAATTTTCTGTTTGCCCTGGTCGCCTACGCGGTGATGTTCATGATCGGGGTGCCGGGACTGAAACCGATCGTCGGCGAGGTCGACCCCACCAGCGCGGCCGCCGCGGGCGGGCTCCAGCACGGTGACGAGATCCTGATGGTGGGTGACCGCCGGGTCCAGAACTGGGACCAGGCCAACCTGCGGTTGCTCGATCACGCGGTGCGGGCCGACGCCGTTGAGATCACCGTCCTGGACCGCGACGGGCGCGAGATCCAGCGAAGCATCCCCCTCGAGAATCGCCGGGATCTGCTGGGCGAGGGCCAGTTCCTGGGGCGGCTGGGCATACGCCCGTATCGGCCGGAGCTGGAGCCCCTGGTCGGCAGCGTGGAGCGCGGCAGCCCCGCGGCCGAGGCCGGTCTGCAGCCGGGCGATCTCGTGCTCGCCGTCGACGGGGAACCGGTGGACTCCTGGACGCAGTGGGTCGAAAGGATCCAGGCCGCTCCCGGCGAGGCGCTCGAGCTTCGGGTCGAGCGCGACGACCGCCAGCTCGAGCTGCGCGTGGTTCCCGCAGAGGTCGAGATCGACGGGGAACCGCGGGGGCGCATCGGCGCCGGCGTCGATGCGGATCAGCCGCAGATGCAGGAGATCTCCACGCTGGTGCGCCTCGGTCCGGTGGACGGATTCGTCAGCGGTGCGGCCAGGACCTGGGAGGTCAGCATCCTGACGCTGCGCGTCCTCTGGCGCATGATCACCGGCGAGGCCTCGGTCAAGAACATCGCCGGGCCGGTTACCATCGCGGAGTATGCAGGCATGACCGCGATCATTGGCGTCACGGCCTTCCTCGGCTTCCTCGCCCTGGTCAGCGTATCGCTGGGTATCATCAACCTGTTGCCCATTCCCGTGCTGGATGGCGGCCACCTGATGTACAACGTAGCGGAGTGGATCAAGGGCAGCGCCCTCTCCGAGCGGACCCAGATGATCGGTCAGCAACTGGGCCTGCTCGCGATCGCGGCCCTGATGCTGCTCGCGTTCTATAACGACTTCGCGCGTCTGTTCGGCTGAGCCGGGCGGCAGCGGACCCATCGACTTGGCAAAGGACATGACTCGACACCTTGTGCGCGGTTTGATGCTGGCCGGGCTGCTGCTGGCCTCCGGCATTGTCTGGGCACAGTCCTATGTGATCGAGGACATCGAGATCGAGGGCCTGGAGCGCATCACCGCCGGCACCGCCCTGACCTATCTGCCGGTGCAGGTCGGGGATGTCTTCGAAGATGCCCGCAGCCCCGAGGTCATCCGCGCCCTGTACCAGACCGGGTTCTTCGCCGATGTCGAACTCGCCCGGCGCGACAACGTGCTGGTGGTGATCGTCGAGGAGCGTCCGGCGATCAACGAGATCCGCTTCAGTGGCAACAACGACATTCCCTCCGAGGGCCTGACCGAGGCGCTGGAGGGCGTGGGTCTGCAGCCCGGGCGCGTGTTCAACCGCACTGTGCTCGACCAGATCGAGAACGAGCTACGCCAGCAGTACCTCGCCCGCGGCCGCTACAACGTTGATATCGATCTCGAGATCGCCGAGTTGCCCCGCAACCGCGTCGATGTCGACATTACGATCGCGGAGGGCAAGGTTGCGAAGATCCGCAAGGTCAACGTGGTGGGCAACGATTCCTTCGACAACCGCGAGATCACCCGCAGGTTTGAATCCGGCGTGCCTTCGTGGTGGGCCTTCCTCAGCCGGCGGGACAATTACTCGCGCGAGAAACTCGCCGGGGATCTGGAGCGGCTCCGGTCGCGCTATCTGGATGCCGGATTCCTGAACTTCGAGGTGGATTCGACCCAGGTCACGCTGACCCCGGACCGGCGCGACATCTACCTCACCATCAACGTCGATGAGGGCGAGCAGTTCCGGATTGGGGACGTGAATCTCGCGGGGGACCTCGTGGTGCCGGCGCAGGAGCTGCAGGAACTGATCGAGGTGGAGTCCGGCGAGATCTTCTCGCGCAGGCAGGTGGTGGATTCGGCGGAGCGGATCACCCGCCGTCTGGGGGTGGAGGGCTTCGCCTTCGCCAACGTGAACCCGATCCCGGAGGTGGACGAGCAGGGCCAGCAGGTGGGGCTGACCTTCTTCGTGGACCCGGGGCCGCGCGTCTACGTGCGGCGGATCATCATCACCGGGAATGCGCGGACCCAGGAGACCGTCTACCGGCGGGAGATGCGACAGATGGAGGGCGCGTGGTTCAACGGCGATCTGGTCGACCGCTCGCGCACCCGCCTTCAGCGCCTGCCCTTCGTCGAGACCGTGAACCTCGAGACGCGCCGGGTGCCGGGGACCGAGGACCAGGTGGACCTCGAGGTCACGGTCAGGGAACGGCTGTCCGGCGCCCTCTCGCTGGGCGCGGGCTTCTCCCAGAGCCAGGGGGTCCTGTTGACCGCTAGCCTGAGTCAGGACAACTTCATGGGGAGCGGGAACCGCGTGACGATCTCGCTCAGCAACAGCCAGGTCTCGCAGCTGTTCAATGTCAGCGTGCTGAACCCGCATTACTCGATCCACGGCGCGACGCGCGGGTTCTCGGTCTTCTACCAGAAGATCGACGCGGAGGAGGCGAACATCTCGCGGTTCACCTCGAACCGCTTCGGCGCCGACGTGACCTATGGCATTCCGTTCTCGGAGTTCGACACCCTCAACATCAAGCCGGGCTACGAGAACATCGAGATCCTGACCGTCGACACCACCCCGGTGGAGATCACCGACTTCCTTGAACTCGAGGGTGACCGCTACGACATCTTCTCGACCGAGATCTCCTACACCCACGACACCCGCGACCGGGTGATCTTCGCCTCCTCCGGCCGCCGGCACCGGCTGGGAGCGGACGTCGCATTGCCCGGCAGCGACCTGCAGTA
>JAGTVE010000081.1 GCA_018224485.1 Thioalkalivibrio sp.
TCGCGTTCGTAGATATCCGGCCTGAGGAGCAGGCTTCCATCCCCAGCCACGTCGGCGGTCCAGTAACCGAGGAGTATCGGGATCGGGCGCGTGAGATAGAAGTTGGCGGTCTCCCCCGCCTCCATGAGCTGCGCTGCGCGCGCCGTATCGGCGTCGCTGCCATCCTCGATCAACAGGCCGGCGAGCTCCATCGGGCGCTCCACGCGAACGCACCCGGAACTCACCTGCCGGTGGGCACGTGCGAAGATTCGCTTGCTGGGCGTATCGTGAAGGTATACCAGAAACGGATTCGGGAAACGGATCGCGATCGTGCCCAGGGGGTTGTCGGGACCTGCCCCCTGACGCAGCAGAATCCCATCCGGCTGGTCCCAGTCCACCCCCAGAGGATCCAGCTCGGTACCGGAGTAGTCCAGCACCGTGATCCGGCTGCGGTCCAGGTATCCAACGTCTTGGCGGATCCTCGGGAGCATGTCCTCCTGCCGGATGGTCGGAGGCACGGTCCAGGAGGGATGGAAGGTCAGGTGCGTCACCTCCGATTTCAGACGCGGTGTGGGCCGGGAGGGCCGCCCGACCTGGACACGGGCCTCCCAGACGACATCGCCCTCGCGCCGGTATTCGATCCGGGCCCCGGCAATATCGACCACGACACCGGTCTGGGGTCGCTTGCGCGCAAGCCAGCGCATCCGCTCCAGGTTAACGCGCAGCTGCTCCAGACGCTTGACAGCCGGCACGTTCAAGGCGGCCAGGGTCTCGGGACCCACTATTCCGTCGGGCGTAAGCCCGTGCCGCACCTGGAACTCTTGAACCGCGGCCGCCAGCTCCGGATCGACGACGGTTCCGTTGCCGGGTCTCGAAGAGTCCCCGTCCGGGGCCAGTTGCAGGCGCGCCCGCAGCAGGGACACCCGCGGATCGGAATCCCCTTTGCGCAGCAGCGGGCCGGACGGCACCCGGGGCCAGTCCTCCGTGCGTGCGCGCTCGACCATCCGGCCGTAGGCCGCACGCAGCCCCCGGTATTGCCGCGTGGATGGCCGCGCCCGGTCAAAGGCTGCCTCGATATCGTCGAGCATGCTGCCGGCGAGCACGACCACCGGCAGGTCCTCACCCTCCCGGTCGTCGGTCAGTTGCCAGATCCGCTCGATCTCATCCGGATCCAGCCGACCCCGCGCGAGATCACGCAAGGCGGAGAGGTAGGCCTCGGTTGCCAGCAGGTCCGTGCAGGCGATCTCAGCGGTCCCGTCCCCGGACGCGACCACTCGCGCCCTCAGTTCCGCCAGCCGGTAGTGTTGCGGATCCAGTCCGTCCTGCGCGAGACCCTCCAGCGCCTCGACCAGCCCAGGCAGCCGATCGTCACGGTCCCAGGCGGGAGCGTAACCGCGCTCCGCGTAGAACCAGGCCAGCGCATCGACCGTGCGCGTCGCAGTCTCTTCCACTCCGGCGTGCACCAGCGCCGCCTCGATATGTTGCCTCGGCTCGACCTCGCCGGAACCGGCCGCCGACGGCAGTACCGGAACCAGCAGCATGGCCAGCAGCCACGTGTACCTGATGGCGGTCAATCGACTTTTCTCCTTTGGCCAGGATGTTAGACTACCGCGGTTTTGACCCGCCCGTGGTGCTCCGGCGCAGGCCCCGATCAGGATTCGCGAGTCCCTGAACAATGGACCCTGTCCCGCAGCGGCCCGTTCCGCCTGCCGAGTCGCCCCGCCGCACTCGCATGCATGACGGCACGAAGCCCCGCGTGAGGCACCCGGACATGGAGAACGAGAGCGAGTGGTGATGACGTTGCGAAAAGTCCTGCTGGCCCTGCTGGGCGCGGTGCTGGTTTCCACCCCGGCCCTGGCGTCGGACAACCCTCAGGCCCAGAAGCTGGTGCGGGCGCTGTCCGGCGCGGCCGCCGCCGCAGAACCGGATGTCCTTGAGAGGGCGGTCGCGGCGATGAAGTGCGCGGTGAGCAACGGGATGGAACCCGCGGAACGGCTCGCGGTGATCGATTTCTCTCTGCCCTCTTCCGAACGCCGGCTGTGGATCTTCGATCTGCAGGACAGGACGCTGCTGCTCGAGGATTTCGTCGCCCATGGGCAGAATTCGGGTGGCAATCATGCGACCAGCTTCTCCAATGTGGTCGGCAGCCACCAGTCCAGCCTTGGTCTCTTCCGCACGCAGGAGAGCTATTTCGGTCGGCACGGGTATTCGCTGCGCATGGACGGGCTCGAGGCGGGCGTGAACGACCAGGCACGCGATCGTGCGATCGTGATCCATGCCGCGGACTACGTCGACCCCGCCTGGATCGAGCGTCAGGGACGCATCGGGCGCAGCCAGGGTTGCCCGGCCGTACGTCCCGAGATCGCGGAGCTGGTCGTTGACAGCCTGAAGGACGGGCAGTTCATGTTCACCTATTACCCGGATCCGGAGTGGCTCGCCTCCTCCGCCTACCTCAATTGCCAGCCGGACCGGGTGGCCAGCCTGACCCAGTGACCGCCCTGACGGCGCGGCCCCGCGGGCGGCCGCGCCCACCACTGGATGAGCGTAGCCCGACGTGGCATCCTCTGGCGCCATGCGAATCCTTATCCGGTACTTCTTCCGCACGCTGCGAGCGGTGCTCACCCCCTTCCTCTTGCTGGGAGACAAGTTGACCACTCCGAAGAGCATGGAGCGCGATCCGGCCGAACAGTCCCGGGTCGACGCCGAGACCGGCGCACTCGCGCTCTACCAGTTCCCGGCGTGCCCCTTCTGCGTGAAGGTGCGCCGCGCGATGAAGCGACTGGCGCTGGACATCGAGTTGCGCAATGCCCAGCACGAAGGCGAACACCGTGACGCCCTGATCGAGGGTGGCGGCAAGCCGCAGGTCCCCTGCCTGCGCATCGCACATCCGGACGGCACCGTCGAGTGGATGTACGAGTCCGGCGACATCATCCGTTACCTGGAGGGTCGCTTCGGGGACGAGGCGAGCCACTCCGCGAGCTGAACGCTGCAGGCGGCGAGCCCCCTTGGCGACCGGGCGCCTGCCCGGACAGCGCCGTTCTCGTGGGAGCGGCCTCTGGCCGCGATGGCCCTGGCCACCGGGCTCACCG
This sequence comes from Thioalkalivibrio sp., assembly GCA_018224485.1. GTDB lineage: Bacteria > Pseudomonadota > Gammaproteobacteria > Ectothiorhodospirales > Ectothiorhodospiraceae > Thioalkalivibrio. Next base: position 3,069 of record JAGTVE010000081.1, read on the forward strand.
CTGATCGCGGCTGGAAGCTGCTCCCACAACCCCCCACCGGCACGATCCTGCACGGCCGCCCCGGCCCCCGGTAGGCGGCGACCCTTCTCGCCGATTCCGGCGCCGGGGAATGGCGCCCA
>JAGTVE010000082.1 GCA_018224485.1 Thioalkalivibrio sp.
CAGGCTTGAGAAGACAGGCATGGCCGGATGGATCGAGCCCCTGCGGTATACCACGCACCGCAACACCGAGGGCGAAAAATTCTATGAAGAGGCCTGCGACAAGGGCTGGGAGGGCGTGATCGCCAAGGAGGCCGACAGCACCTATGGACACGCGCGCTCGCGCCACTGGCTCAAGTTCAAGTGCGTCAACTAGCAGTAACTCGTGATCGCAGGCCATACCGCTCCCCAGGGCGAACGCGAGGCCTTCGGCGCCCTGCTGCTCGGCTACTACGAAGATGATGACCTCGTGTGCGCGGGCAAGGTCGGCACCGGCTTCGACGACGAAACCCTCAAGGACCTGGGCGAGCGACTCGCCGAGCGCGAACAGGAGGAATGTCCCTTCGAAGACGGTGACGGCGCCGGCGGCAAGGGTGTGCACTGGGTCGCGCCCGAACTCGTCGCGCAGATCGGCTTTACAGAGTGGACCGAGGATCATCGACTGCGCCACCCCCGCTTTCTGGGTCTGCGCCGAGACAAGAAGGCGAAAGACGTGGTGCGTGAAGCACCGGGGAAACGCGCATGACAAAGATCGGCTCCCACGAGATCGAATTCGAGCGCACCGATAAGACGTTCTTTCCTGACGCCGGCATTACCAAGGGTGATCTCATCGACTACTACCTCGACATCGCCGACGTGATGCTGCCGCACCTGCGTGATCGGCCGCTGGCGCTCGAGCGTTTTCCGGATGGCATCGAGGAGGAAGGCTTCTTCCAGCAGGACTGCCCCGACTACTTCCCCGACTGGATCGACACCGTAAAGGCCGCGCGTCGCGATACCAGTGAAGAGCAGTCGCCGGTGCGGCACGTGATCTGCACCAGCAAGGCGTGTCTCGCCTATCTCGCTAACCAGGGTGTGGTGACGCTGCACGGCTGGCTTTCGCGCGCACCGGAGCTCGACAATCCCGACAAGCTGATCTTCGATCTCGATCCGCCGGGCGGCGAGTTCGATGCGGTAATCAACGCCGCACGTCGCGTCTCCGACCTGATGCGCGAACTTGAGCTCAATCCTTACCTGATGACAACCGGCTCCAAGGGGCTGCACGTGATCGCCCCGCTGAACCGCGAGGCGGACTTCGACACGGTGCGCGCCGTGGCCACGGCGATGTCCGAACACCTCGCCAAGCGCTATCCGGAGGATCTCACCACGGAGCAACGCAAGGTCAAGCGCAAGGGGCGCGTCTATCTGGACGTGATGCGCAACGCCTACGGCCAGACGACCGTGGTGCCCTATACGGTACGCGCCAAGCCCGGTGCACCGGTGGCCACCCCGCTGTCCTGGGATGAACTCGATCTCGGCGGCCTCTCATCGCAGAGCTACACGATCGAGAACATCGGCCGGCGGCTGGGTCAGATCGACGACCCCTGGCATGGCATCCTGCGCGAGGGGCGCGACATTGCTGCGGTAGGGCACAGGCTCGAGCGCCTGCACGAACAGGACTGACCACCCCGAGCCGTTGCTAGATCAGCGCCCTCCAGGTGTGCCTCTGGCGATCCCTCGCCGGGAAGCGGCGTAAGGTGTCAAGGTGTCAAGGTGTCAAGGTGTCAATAAATGTAGGCGAATTGCACGAGTCAGGGCCGCACCTCGGGACACCGTCCGCCTAGGTGTGGCGACCGTCACTCGACCCGGAAGCCGCAAGCACCGGGGGACCCAAAACCACGGCAGGAAGGGCAAGCAAGTCGCCCTCAGGCCATCGATGTGGCGGGGAGGGACCGAGGTCTTCCGGCGGGGGGGTTGTGGTACGCTCACGCTGGGTGGTTGGGGCGAAAAGCCCCACGATACGAGGGCGTGGCCGCCGTGAAACGGGTGTTCCATCGGGTACTGTGCTGGGCGCTGGCGCTGGCCATTGCCGCACTGCCGGCGCTGGCCACCGCCATGGCGGTGGCAGACGGTCTCGGCGGGCACGCCATGCATGCGTCCCATTCCGAGGTCGAGGCAGACCCATCCGCGGATCACCGGACGGGGCATCACGGGCACGACGCCGCCCATCATCATCGGTCACGTGACGGCCATGCGGGCCAAGCCGATTCGTCGCATCGCCCCGACGCGCACGGGGCCTCTTCGGAACGCAAGCAGGCGAGCCAACCGGCGGTGCACGCGGATTGCGCGGCCGGGGACTGCCTGTCGACCTGCTCGGCCTGCAGTCACTGCCAGGGCATGCCCGTCCTCACCGGGATGAATATCGCGACTTCCGATTCGCAGACCATGACCCTGCACACCTTCCGCAGCGGCCCGCCCGCCGCCGTGCTCTTTCGCCCCCCGATCCTCTCTTGATCCCGTAGTTCCGGTCTTGTGGCCGGTTCCTGCCCAGACGTTCGGGTGATCCCCGAGCGAGGGCTGCGTAGCCGTGCCGTGCGTACGCGCGTGGTACGGAATCGAATTCGGAATCAAGGAGATATCTTTGATGCAAGCAACACGAATGCTGCTCCCTGTCGTGTCGGTGCTGTTCCTGGGCGGTTGCGCGGTGACCGCGCCCGAGCTGGATCGGTCCGACCTGGCGGGAGACATTTCAATGCAGGGGATCGCCCTGCCCGAGTCTGAGATGCCCCGGCCTTCCGGCGAGTTGACGCTCGACGAGGCCACTCGCCAGGCGATCTGGCGCAACCCGCGCATGCAGAGCGCCTATGCCGAGCTGGATCTGACTGCGGCGGACGTGCTCGAGGCCTCCCAGTTCGCCAACCCCTCGCTGTCGCTGTCGGCGATGCGCCCCGAGGGGGGTGGTGGCAACGACTACACACTGGGACTGGCCTGGGGGATCTCCGGGTTGCTGATGCGGAGCTCCCGCCGGGACATCGCCCAATCCCATTGGGAAGCTACCCGCCTGCAGCTCGCCGAGGGCATCGTTGCGCTAGCCAGCGACACCGAGCGCGCCTGGTACGAGGCGGTGGCCGCGCGCCAGCGCGCGCAGGTGCAGGCGCTGGAGACCCGGGCCGCAGACCTGGCGGCGCGTCTGGGAGAACGCTTCCATGATGCCGGCAACATCGAAGCCCTCGAGCGAGCGGAGTTGCGTATCCATGCCACCGAGGCGCGGCTGGATCTGGAAGAGGCCCGCCAGCATGAACGGGAGGCGCGTCTGCGTCTGGCCCACCTCATGGGCCTGCCGGGTGAGGTCGACGGCTGGCAGGTGGCTGCCGAACTGCCGCTGCCACTGGCCGAGCTGGAGGATCGCCAGGCCCTGGTCCAGCAGGCGCTGGGACAGCGTCTCGATCTTCGGGCACAGGATCATGCCTTGGCAGGGCTCACCGAGGGTGTAGCCCTGGTGCGGCGCTATCGCTGGCTCGGCGATATCGAACCGGGTATCGAGTTCGAACGCGAGGGCGACGGAACCCGCCTGTGGGGTGGCGAACTCGAAATCACCCTGCCCCTCTTTCACCAGAACCAGGCGGGCATCGCGCGGGCCGAGGCGCGATTGGCGGATGGCGAGGCGCGGCGTGCGCGGCTCGAGGGGACAGTCATGGCTGAGGTGCATGAGCTGGTCGAGCGCCTGGGCCACCACCGCCAGCGGTTCACGATGATGCAGGACGAACTGCTGCCTGCACGCAGGGACGCGGTGGAACGCGTGCAGAAACGCGTCAATTTCATGTTCGACGATGTCTTCGACCTGCTCGCGGCCAAGCAGGAGGAACTGGCCGACTGGCACAAGGCCGTGGCGGCCCTGGGTGATTACTGGAAGGCCCGGACCGAGCTGACACACGCCGTCGCCGGCGAACTGCCGGGTGGCGAACCCGGTTCCTCGGGCTATTTCCAGACCTCGAAGCTCGAGTATGGCGCCGGTGCGATGGACCATGAACATCATGAACAGGGGAACCCCGAGGCGCATCAGCACATGAATCATGGCCACGGCCAGAATGACCACGACCAAGCGACCCAGTCCGGGCACGGAGGGCATCACTGATGAAACGCCGCAACTTTCTGATTGCCGCCAGCGCCTTGCTGCCGGCCACGACGCTGACCCGGGTAATGGCCGAAACGGGTCACACCCACCATAACGACGGCGAGGAAACGCCGGGCGAGCGTACCGGAGAGGGCTACATGCCGGTGCATACCCCCAACGGCTGGACGCTGCCGTACCGGATGAAGGACGGGGTGAAGGAGTTTCACCTGGTCGCGGAGGAGATCGAGCACGAGTTCGCCCCCGGTTCGGTGGCCAAGTGCTGGGGCTACAACGGCACCACGCCGGGGCCGACCATCGAGGCGGTAGAGGGTGATCGTGTGCGTATCTACGTGACCAACCGGCTGCCCGAATACACCTCGGTGCACTGGCACGGCCTCCACCTGCCTTCGGGCATGGACGGCGTGAAGGGGGTGACCCAGCCGCCGATCCAACCGGGCGAGACCTTCGTCTACGAGTTCGACCTGAACCAGCACGGCACGCAGATGTACCATCCGCATGCCGACGAGATGGTGCAGATGGCCATGGGCATGATGGGCATGTTCATCATCCACCCGAAGAATGGCGAGATCGAGGCGGTGGATCGCGATTACGCGATCATCCTCCATAACTGGGGCCTGCATCCGGGGACCCGCACGCCGGACCCGTCGGTGATGGTGGACTTCGACCTGTGGTCAATGAACTCCAGGGTGTTTCCGGCCATCGACTCGCTGGTGGCAAGGACCGGTGAGCGGGTGCGTATCCGTCTTGGCAACCTGTCGATGTGGAACCACCCGATGCACGTGCACGGGGTGTCCTTCGAGGTGACCGGATCCGACGGTGGCCGCTGGCCCCGCAACCAGTGGCGCAAGGAGACCACGGAGATCGTCGGCGTGGGGCAGACCCGCGATATCGAGTTTGTCGCACCGCCGGGCGACTGGGCATTCCACTGCCACATGTCGCACCACACCATGAACCCGATGGGCCACGGCATCGCCAACCCGCTGGGAGTGGACCAGTCCGGGATCGAGGCGGAGATTCGATCACTGCTGCCCGACTACATGGCGATGGGCGAACACGGTATGGCCGACCATCAGAACCACACCGACAGCGGCCACATGTCCGGGCCGGACAACACGCTGGCGATGGCGATGGGACGGGGCCCATTCGGTAATGTCGGCATGGGCGGGATGTTCACCCTGATCAAGGTCCGCGACGATCTGGAGCCTGGAGACTTTCGCGATCCGGGGTGGTATCGCCATCCGGATGGCGAGGTTGCGTATCGCGTCAGCGATGACCCGGACTTCGGCAATCCGGTGCGCCGCGGGAAGCCGGCCACCCCGGATGCCGACGCACTGCCCACCCCCAGCCGCGACAGGAACGGCCCTGGGGGTCACGGAGGTCACAACCACTAGGCATGCGGTCGGAGGTTCCTGCGTGGGCCTCCGGCCCGTCGACCCTGCTGACGGATTCAGTCCCGCGACAACCGAAAGGACATGAGATGCAAGCCACCAAGATGATTCACCCAATCACCCGTGCCGGCCTGATCGCGCTGCTGCTGGCCCTGGCCATGCCGCTGATTGCCCACGAGGGCAAGTCGAACAGTACGCCGGCCGACGGCGCCACCCTGCCGGGTTCGCCCGCGAAGATCGGCATCGAATTCGACGGTGCGATGCGCATCACGCAGTTCGATGTGACGGGACCCGGAGGACCGGTACGCCTCGCCGGGCCGCCAGGCAACGAGCCAACCAACCGATATTTCCTGGAACCCGAGGAGCCACTTCCGACTGGGGATTACGAGGTCCGCTGGCGCGGCCTCGCCGGGGACGGGCACATGATGTCCGGCGGCTTCGCGTTCTCGGTCGAGGACGAATAAAGCAAGCGAAGCCCGCCATTTTACCGCTGGTTGACGAGAACTCGGGGTTACCAGACGCTACCGGGAACCGGCGTGCTTCGCCGCCAGCCCGAAGTTCCGCGCCGTTTTCATCCGAACCTCCGGAAAATCCTCCCTGCCACGGTCCTGTAGCGCTCCATTCGTGCCGTTAACCCAGCCATTCGCGTGCCGTGCCCTGCGGGCATCTGGAACACCGCGGGCGTCGCGTCCTCGGCTTCGGTGTCGGATAGTGGCGGCCACGACAATCTTCGGAGCCTGGCATAGCCAAGATGGCCCGGCCGGAGGTCAGCCATCAGATCTGGCCCGGCGTGGATCAATGCGACATGATGGTGCTCGTAACATGCCCTAACACCCTACAGGAGGTGAGGGACCCAATGAGATCAGTGCTGGTTTTGTACGTTAGCCGCCGGGGCCATACGGCGCGGGTTGCCCGGACGATCTGCGAGAGCATTGCCGCCAGCGGCGGCCGGGCGGAGATGATGGAGATACGCGAGGCCGTACACGAAGGGGTGGACTGGCCCCGATACGACGTGGTCGCGGTTGGAGCCCCGGTGATTTACGGGACCTACGACAAGGAAGTGTTCCAGTTCGTCGCAGATAACAGGGATACGCTCGACGGGAAGCCCAGCAGCTTCTTCAACGTCTCCGTCGTCGCCCGCAATCCCGAGAAGGCAACGGTCGAGGGCAACCGCTACATGCAGAAGTTCCTTGAACGCTCGGCCTGGAAGCCCAAAGAGGCGAAGGTCATCGCGGGGAAGGTCGATTACCCGGCGTGGTCCTGGTACGACGTCCTCATGATTCAGATGATCATGAAGATGACGCACGGCCCGACGGACCGGCGGGCCGTTATCGACTACACCGACTGGGAGGACGTGCGGGCCTACGGTCGGCACCTGCTTAGCCTGACCTGACCGCCCATGAACCGGCTGCTCGCGCTATTGGCGTTGATTGCGTTGTTGCCGGTCATACTGGTCATCGCAGTGGCGGTCCGGATGAGCGGAACCGGCCCCGTGATCTATAGCGAGCGCCGCCTGGGACGGCGCGGCCGCGATTTCCGGATCTACAAGTTCCGCACCCTGCGCCAGGATGCTGCCAATAATCGATTCGTCGCACCGGTCGGCGACGAACGGATCACGCCCCTCGGTGCCCGGTTGCGCCGATTGCACCTGGACGAGCTCCCGCAGTTGGTCAACATCATACGGGGCGACATGAATTTCGTGGGCCCGCGGCCCGCCAGGATGGAGCTCTGGAGCGGCGTCCCGGCGGAACTGCGCGAGCGGCTGCTGGCGTACCGCCCTGGCCTGACCAGCCCGGCCAGCCTGAGCCATATCTGCGAGGACGAGGTGCTCGCAGACTACCAACGGCCCCAGGCGCTGTACCGGGATATCATCTTACCGGCCAAGGCCGCGGAGGACATCCGCTATTTTGAAAGTGCCCGGCGGCGGGACTGGAAAGTGATCGTACGGACCTTCGCGTGCATACTCCACCAAGGGCGTGACCAGGGTTGCTGCGAGAGGCTGACTCGGCTGTTGGAGGCCACGCAGCGGCGGCCGCAGGCTGACGCTACTCTGCCACACCGCGGCGACATCCGGGGTTAACCAACGTGACGAGCAATTTCTGGCGAGGCTTCTGGCGCCTTGCCGACCCGAAAATCAGCCTCACCTCGGCCGCCGCGATCTACATCGGCGCGTCGGTGGCGGCGGGGGATGGTCCTTTCAGCTGGACCTGGCTGGCACTCACGCTGCTCGCCTTCTTTGCCGTGGAAGTGGCGAAGAACGCATGGGGCGACGTATACGATTACGACTCCGGTGTCGACCTGGCCGTGTCCGGAGAGGACCGGACGCAGTTTTCCGGCGGCAAGCGGGTACTGGTGGACCGGCTGCTGACGCGACGCCAGACCTGGGGCATGGCCATCGGTTTCGGGCTGACCGGGATTCTGATCGGGGTTGTCATCGTGATGTTCCGCGAGCCGAATGCCTTCTGGATCGGGCTGGTCGGCTTCGCCATCGGCTGGTCCTACCATGGCCCCCCGTTCCGGCTGGTATACCGCGGCTGGGGAGAAGCCGTCGTCGTGCTCATCTACGGGCCGACGGTAGCGCTGGCCGCCTACCTGATCCAGACCCACCAGCTCAGCTGGCAGGTATTCTGGCTTTCCCTTCCACTCGGCATCGTGATCGGGGCCTTCCTCTGGGTCAACGAATTCCCGGATTACCGGGCGGATCGGAGCGGCGGCAAATTCAACCTGGTCGCCCGGCTCGGGCGCCGCCGCGCCAGCCGGATCCTCCCGCTGATCTACCTGGCGGCCTTCGTGGTGCTGGCGGCGGTGCCGCTGACCGGTCTGCCACAGACGGTCTGGCTCGGCGGCCTGGCCGCGATTCCCGCCGCCTATGCCAGCTACCAGGTGTGGCGCCACCCCGAAACCTTTCACCGGTCCAGGCCTGTGCAGCCGGCGGCGCTGGTCACGTTCCTGGTTTACTCGGCCGGTGCAGGCACGGGCGTTCTCCTCGGCTGAATACCGTTATCCTCTAAAAATGCCGCACTTCCAATACCAGCGCCAGGTGCCCTTCCCCGCCGGGCCGGTGTTCGACTTGGTGGCCGACGTGGAGCGCTATCCCCGGTTTCTTCCCGGCTGGCGGGAGGCGCGCATCGTCGAGCGCGGAGACAACTCGCTCACGGTGGAACAGACACTCGGCGGCTGGGGATTCAGGTGGCGCTTTCGCAGCCGGGCCGCGTTGGACCGACCCAGGCAGATCTGCATCCAGACCACGGAATACCCGTTCGAGCATCTACTGGAGATCTGGCGTTTCCGTCCCATGGACCACGGCGGTACCCTTGTGACGCTCGAGGCGGATTATCGCCTCGCCGACCTGCCGCTTCGGGGCCTGGTGAGTGCGGTCTTCGACCGGGGGTTCCGGCAAACCCTGGACGGCTTCGACGCGCGAGCCCATGCGATACTCGACTGATCGTGTGGGAGAAGACCTGCTTGAGACGTTGTGCCCACCTCATCGACGCAAGGCGTTCGGCAGTCGTTGGCGGTTCATCGGGTACCCTGGCCTTGTTGCTCCTGTCCCGCTGCGATGGTGCCACCCGCGTGAGGTTTGGTCGACGGGAGATCCATCAGAAGACCTCAACGATTTCGGAGGGCGTCCAGATCCGGCTGGCGATGCAGGCGATGATTCGAACCGAACTCGTCGAGCCATGTCATTGCGACCGAAGCCTGCCGGATCGGACCATGCTCGCGTTTCCGCGCCCAGGAGCACTCCGGACGCTCATTCGGCGCTCCAGACTTCACGCCCTCAACGTCCCCGAGGGGGCCTATCATGGCGTGGCGCGTGTAGTTCAGAAGCGATAGCGCGCGCGGATCTCCAACCGCCAGTCGTTCTGCCTTTCACCGAACTCGGTATCGCGACCGCCAGTCAGCGCTGCGAGCCGCCCGCGCAGTTCCAGGTTGCGAATCCCGGTGTAGGTGACTTCGGGTAGCACGGAGGCGCTGCCGTCGTGCAGGTTCACAATCGCCGTGGCCCCCAGGTTCCAGTAGACCTGGCCCCACGGCTCGTTGCGTCGGGCCCGCAGATAGAGGTAGTCGCGCATGACCTGCGGGCCGC
>JAGTVE010000083.1 GCA_018224485.1 Thioalkalivibrio sp.
GGCTGCGCCGAGGCTGCGCCGAAGAACTGTGTCAGCGCGAAGGCGGCGAGGAGCAGGGTCGACAGGAGCAGCACCATGTTCCAGCGGAACAGTCTCTCCAGCCGCTGCAGCCTGCGTTCGCCGGCCAGCTGGATTCGGGCGAGCTCGGCGATCGCCGCCGAGGTCTCGCTGGGGCGGATAGGGGTCTGGTTCATGGCAGGCACGCTCCGGGGGCTGAGGGGACGTCGGGCCGCCTCGTCAGCGCCCGACCGTCACTTCGGGTTCCCCTATCCTACTACCCGCACTTGCTCTCCCCGCAATTCAGGCATGTCAGGCAGTTGTCCATCGCCACCACCGCCCGGGTGTTGCACTTGCTGCAGAGCTGCGCGCCCGGGGGGAAGGGGTCACCCGGGTCGGTCTCGGTCTTCGCGAGATTGCGGCTCGCCTCGAACTGGGCGCGTTTTTCCTCGATGTGCCGGCGCTGGTGTTCGTCGAGGCCGTCGTCCTTGATCAGCCCGATCATGCGCATGTGCCCTTCGATCGCGTCCCCGATCTCGGCGACCAGCGAGGGCATGTACCGGCCGCCCTTCTTGAAATAGCCGCCGCGCGGATCGAAGACCGAGCGCAGCTCCTCGACCAGAAAGGTCACGTCGCCCCCCTTGCGGAACACCGCCGAGATGATCCGCGTCAGCGCGACGATCCACTGAAAGTGGTCCATGTTCTTCGAGTTGATGAAGATCTCGAAGGGCCGGCGCAACTCGTGTTCGGTGTCCGGGTTCAGCACCACGTCGTTGATGGTCACGTACAGTGCGTGCTCGGAGAGCGGCGTCTTGATCTTGTACGTGGAGCCCATCAGCATCTCCGGCCGCTCGAGCTTCTCGTGCATCTGCACGACCTTCTCTTCGGTCTCGGACTCCGGCGCCGCCGCGGGACTCTCCGCGGCCGGTGCCTCGCGCGCGACCTCGTAGCCGGTGATCTTCTTCTCGATTCGGATGGTCATCTTTCGCGCTCCCGGCTCAGAACTTGCCGTAGTACCCTTCCTTCAGGGCATCGTAGAGGTTGGCGGCGTGATGGGTCTCGCCGTCGTACTCGATCTCCTCGTTCCCCTTGGCCTCGATCACCGTGCCGTCCTCCAGCACGAACCGGTAGGTGGTGCTCTCGAGATCCTTTTCCTTCACCAGCACGCCCTGGAAGGCCTCCGGATTGAACCGGAAGGTGGTGCAGCCCTTCAGGCCCCGCTGCCAGGCATAAAGGTAGATGTCCTTGAAGGCCTCGAAGGCGTAGTCCGTCGGCACGTTGGCGGTCTTGGAGATCGACGAGTCGATCCATTTCTGCGCCGCCGCCTGCACGTCCACATGGGCCTTCGGGGAGACGTCGTCGGCGGTGATGAAGTAGTCCGGCAGCCGTGCGTCCTCAGCCTCGGAGTACGGCATTGCCCGAGCATTCACCTTCTCGCGGTAGGCCAGCAGCTCGTAGGAGAAGACGTCCACCTTCTCCTTGGACTTCTTGCCGCTGCGGATCACGTTGCGGGCGTAGTGGTGGGCGAAACTCGGTTCGATGCCGTTGCTCGCGTTGTTCGCCAGCGACAGCGAGATGGTGCCGGTCGGCGCAATGGAGCTGTGGTGGGTGAAGCGGCAGCCCTCGGCTGCGAGCTGGTCCACCAGTTCCGGCTCCGCCTCCGCGACGCGCTGCATGTAGCGGCTGTAGCGTGCGTGCAGCACCCGCCCCTTCACCCGGTCGCCGGGGCCGAGGCCGTCGCGCACCATCTCCGGGCGCTGGCGCAGCATCTTGGCGGTGACCGTGAACTCCTCGTCCAGGACCGGTGCCGGACCCTTTTCGCGCGCGAGTTCCAGCCCGGCGCGCCAGCCGGCCAGCGCCATCTCGCGGGTGACCTCCTCCGTGAACTGCAGGGAATCCTCGGTTCCGTACTTCATGCGCATCATCGTCAGTGCCGAACCCAGCCCGAGGTAGCCCATCCCGTGGCGGCGCTTGCGCATGATCTCCTCGCGCTGCTGCGGCAGCGGCAGCCCGTTGATCTCGACCACGTTGTCCAGCATCCGGGTGAATACCCCGACCGTCTCGCGGAAACCCTCCCAGTCGAAGCGCGCCCGATCCGTGAAGGGCTCCTGCACAAAGCGCGTCAGGTTGATCGACCCGAGCAGGCAGGCACCGTAGGCCGGCAATGGCTGTTCGCCGCAGTTGTGCACATAGAAGCCGTTGGCATCGAAGGCATTGATGCCAGGAACCTGAACGTCAAAGACATCCTCAACGCCGTCCGGCACCAGAGACTCCACCTTCACAATGAAGCGTTCCCGATTCAACCGGCGTCGATAGCCCCCAAGAGACCTGGCCAGACGCGCGGCCTTCACCGGGTCGGCAAAGCCGACACGCGCGGCAAAAATGCCGAGGTTGTCCCCACTCACCACGAGTTCATGCTGTGAGCGAACAGGATAGGATTTCCGGGCGCCCTTGCCGTCAGGCAGCATGGCATTCCCGGCGGGTCGACGATCACGGTAGAGCCGGGAGGCAATGCCAAGGCGAAGAAGCATTCGCTGTACCGCCTCGAGGCGCTGCCCGTCCGACTGGGCCAGGCACACGCTTACGCCCTTGTCGAACGAGCCCTGTACCGAACCGTCAGCGTCGAATATTCCCCGGAGAAAACCACGGTGGAAAGCGCTGGAGGTCATTTCCATCGTCGCGGTCACCGCCTTTGCGCCTGGACGCATTCCGAGTTCGAACGCGAGATCCCGGAGCGCCGCGAGCTTCATTCGATATTCGCCGCGGCCCTTGACCTCCATCCAGCCGGCAAAGTCGGCGCGATGCGTCAAGGTGCGTGCACAGCGGAGGGCTTCTTCCATCTGTGGGCTGGAACAGGCATCAACGCCGTTGGCCGCAGGTTCCGCCAACCAGACCGACAGCACGGCAGCGTCCCGCTTCAGCGTGCCGTCACCTACCAACAATCCGAGCAGGTACCCCTCTTCCCAGGTTCGGGGACCCGCCCACTCGGCATTGCCCCGATGATCGTTCAGGAGCACCCGGTCGCCCACGCCCAGTCTCCCCGCCTCACACCATTCGGTTTCCAGCGACCAACGCGTCTGGCGAACCACTCGACGCACGGGGTGATTACCGGTGAGACGCAACGTCGGTCCCTCGCAGGTCTTCATCCGAAGTACTTCCCGAGTGGCGGTACGGAAGAAACCTTCGGCGCCGCTGGCATGATCTTCACCGTCAACACGGGCGTGGAACGGCCGACCCAGGAGATCCTGTACCCGTTGCGGACCGGCGTCCGTCTGCACCCAGGTGTCGCCGGTCACGCAGGGATTGGTCGCACGGATCTCCTCGCACCACCAGTTGTTGTTCATCTCGTTGACCTTGTCGATCAGGATGAAGCCCGGCTCGGCGAAATCGTAGGTGGAGGACATGATCAGGTCCCACAGGCGGCGGGCACGGATCGTCCTGTAGATGCAACAGGCGACCTGACCCGCGTCGTTGACGACGTAGCCCTGGATGTCGGCCCAGTCGCGCCAGAGCACCTGCGCGGGGTCGTTCAGGTCGATGCCGCCCTGCGCGGCTTCCACTTGGGTGATCGGGAACGCCAGTGGCCAGTCGTCGTCATTCTGCACCGCGGCCATGAAGTCGGCGGTGATCAGCAGCGACAGGTTGAACTGGCGCAGCGTCCCGTCGGCCCGCTTCGCGCGGATGAACTCGACCACGTCCGGGTGCCCGATGTCGAAGGTGCCCATCTGCGCACCGCGGCGGCCGCCGGCGGAAGAGATCGTGAAGCACATCTTGTCGTAGATATCCATGAACGACAGCGGCCCGGAGGTGTGCGCGCCGGCCCCGGTCACGTAGGCGCCACGCGGACGCAACGTACTGAATTCATAGCCGATACCAGACCCCGCCTTCAGCGTCATCCCGGCCTCGTGGAGCTTCTGCAGGATGTCGTCCATCGAGTCGTGGATGGTGCCGGAGACCGTGCAGTTGATCGTCGAGGTCGCTGGCTTGTGCGCCTGGGCGCCGGCGTTCGCGATGATGCGGCCCGCGGGGATCGCGCCGTGGCGCAACGCCCACAGGAACCGCTCGTACCAGTGCTCGCGCAGCTCGGGGGTCGCCTCGATGTCAGCGAGCGCGCGGGCAACGCGTTTCCAGGTACCGTCGATGTCGCGGTCGAGGACCGCGCCCTCCTTGGTCTTCAGGCGATACTTCTGGTCCCAGATCTCGGTGGAGGCGGGTTGCATCGGAACCTCCGGGGTCTCGATGGAGACGGCGTGCAGGTGCGTACTGCCTTGCATGTGCATGACATCCTTTGAGTTTCTACTACCTGTTGGGGAGACAAGGTCTACGCACTACAAGATGTAGTGGCACCCGCACAAGGCTAGCCGCAAAGGAAATCCTGGTCAA
>JAGTVE010000084.1 GCA_018224485.1 Thioalkalivibrio sp.
CCAAGCACCGGGACTGATCACGCATCGGGATCCCGGAACAGACACACGAAGGTCGCCCTCAGAGACCGCGCGGCGGGCTCGGCGGGTTCGGGGTCTGCAGGCTGGGAGGGAGTCGCGACGTTCCCATCAGCCAGGCATCGATCTGGCGGGCGACGTCACGTCCCTCGCCGATGGCCCAGACGACGATCGACTGGCCGCGACTCGCATCTCCGGCCACGAACACCCCGGGGATCGAGGACATCTTCCGCGCATCGGTGTCGAGCACCTTGCGCTCCGTGACTGCAAGGCGACCGTCCTGCAGCGGATCGACCTCCGGCCCTTCGAAGCCGATCGCGATCAGCACGAGGTCGGCCGGCTGTTCTATCCCGCTCTCGAGCACGATCTTCTCGGTCCGGCGGCCGTGCCGATCGCGTTCCCAGTCGACCCGCTCGAAGTCGATCCGATTCACGTGTCCATCCCCATCGGTATCGACAAAGCCGGCGACGTTCAGGCTGAAGGCCTCCTCCCCGCCCTCCTCGATGGCATACGTCCGGCGATAGGTCTGCGGTTGCTGCGGCCACGGGTTTTCCTCGGGCCGCTCCTCCGGTGCACGCGGATTGATACTGACCTGCACCACCTCCTGCGCACCCTGGCGATGCGCGGTGGCAACACAGTCGGCACCGGTATCGCCCCCGCCGAGCACCACCACCCGCTTGCCGCGGGCATCGGTGACGCCGTCCACCGAACGTCCGGCCTGTCGCCGGTTCTCGGCGGTGAGGTACTCCATTCCGAACAGGATGCCCTCAAGCTCGCGCCCCGGCACCGGCACGTCGCGCGGCCGCAGTGCACCGATCGCCAGACACACCGCGTCAAAGTCCGCCTGCAGCTCCGCGACCGGGACATCGACGCCGACGTTCACGCCGGCCTCGAACTCGATCCCCTCGTCGCGCAACTGCTGCACGCGGCGGGCCACCATGTGCTTGGCGAACTTGAAGTCGGGGATGCCGTAGACCATCAGGCCACCGATGACGTCGTCGCGCTCGAATACCGTGACGGCGTGCCCCGCCCGATTGAGCTGCTGCGCGGCGGCGAGACCCGCCGGGCCGCTGCCGACAATCGCCACCCGCCTTCCGGTCCGCTGCACCGGCGGACAGGGCACGATCCAGCCCTTCTCCCAGCCCATGTCGACGATGGCACGCTCGATGTCCTTGATGGTCACCGCGTCGTCGTTGCTCGCCAGCGTGCAGGCCGGTTCACAGGGCGCTGGACAGGTGTAGCCCGTGAATTCAGGAAAGTTGTTGGTCGCGTGCAGCCGCGCCAGCGCCTCCTCCCAGAGACCGCGGTAGACGAGGTCGTTCCACTCCGGGATCAGGTTCCCGATCGGGCAGCCGCCCATGCAGGTCGGCACGCCGCAGTCCATGCAGCGCTGCCCCTGGGTGCTCAACTCCTTCGGGTCCCATTCGAAGGCGTAGATCTGCTGATAGTCCCGCGTGCGGGCGCGGGCGTCGCGGTAGCCGATCGTTCGCCGCGGGTGGAGAAGGAATCCGTCGGGGTGATTTTCTGACATGGCTCGCGTCCTCATGCAGCCCGTGGCGGGGGTGTCACGCGGATATCCCGCCCGGTGGCGAGGTGCCGGGCCACCGCATCGGCGTAGGCGTCGGGCACCACCTTCACGAAGGTCTCCAGCGACCGCTCCCAGTCGCCCAGGATCCGGGCGGCCAGCTGGCTGCCGGTGTAGCTGACGTGGTTCTCCAGCATCCGCCGCAGCAGTTCGCGGTCGCGCGCATCCCGCACCGGTTCGACCCGCCGGCCGTCCGGATTCAGGTGCCGCTCCGCGAGCCCCTCCGCGTCGAAGATGTAGGCCTCGCCGCCGCTCATGCCGGCACCGAAGTTCCGGCCGATCGGCCCGAGGATCACGGCCACGCCGCCAGTCATGTACTCGCAGGCGTGATCCCCGACGCCCTCGATCACGCTCAGCGCGCCGGAGTTGCGCACGCAGAAGCGCTCGGACCCGCGGCCATTGAAGTAGGCCTCGCCCCCGGTCGCGCCAAACAGCGTGACGTTGCCCACGATCGAATTCTCCGCGGCCGGATAGCCGGCGTCCGGCGGCGTGCGCACGCTGATCAGTCCGCCCGAGAGCCCCTTGCCGGCGTAGTCGTTCGCCTCCCCGACGAGATGCAGCGCGATCCCGCGGCACAGGAAGGCCCCGAAACTCTGCCCTGCGGTGCCGGTGCAGCGCACGGCGATGGTGCCCACCGCCAGGCCCTCGGCGCCGTAACGGCGGGTGACCTCGTAGCTCAGCAACGTGCCGAACGTCCGGTCCCGGTTGCTCAGCGCGACCTCGACCTCGACCGGCCGCCCTTCGTCCAGCGCCGGCCGGGCCTGCTCGATCACCCTGTGATCGATCTTCGTGTCCAGGCCGTGGTTCTGCCCGCGGGTCCGGCGCGGCGCATCCTCGGACGGCACGCGCCGCAGCAGTTCCGAGACGTCGGGCCGGATGCCCTTGGGGTGCACGATCCGCTGTGCCTGCAGCCGCTCGACCCGGCCGACCATCTCGTCCATGGTGCGGAAGCCGAGGGCGGCCATGTGCTCGCGCACCTCTTCGGCGACGAAGCGCATGTAGTTGACGACATGCTCCGCGCGTCCCTGGAACCGCGCGCGCAGACGCGGATCCTGCGTGGCGATCCCGACCGAACAGGTGTTGCAGTGACACTTGCGCAGCATGATGCAGCCAAGGGCCACCAGCGGCGCGGTGCCCAGGCCGTACTCCTCGGCCCCCAGCAGGGCCGCGATCACCACGTCGCGGCCGGTCAGCAGCCCGCCGTCCGCGCGCACGGTGATGCGCGAGCGCAGGCGGTTGGTCCTCAGCACCTGCTGGGTCTCCGCAAGCCCGAACTCCCAGGGTGCGCCGGCGTGCTTGATCGAGGTCTTCAGCGAGGCCCCGGTGCCACCGGAGTCCCCACTGATCAGCACCGCGTCGGCACGGGCCTTGGCCACACCCGCCGCGATGGTGCCGACGTTGGCCTTCGAGACCAGCTTCACGTGGATCTCGGCGGTCGGATTGGCGCACTTCAGATCGTGGATAAGCTGCTGCAGGTCCTCGATGGAATAGATGTCGTGATGCGGCGGCGGCGAGATCAGCCCGACCCCCGGCACCGTGAACCGCACCCGCGCGATGCCATCGTCCACCTTGCCGCCGGGCAGCTCACCACCCTCTCCGGGCTTGGAGCCCTGGGCCATCTTGATCTCGATCTGCTTCGCCTGGGCGAGGTAGTGTGCGGTGACCCCGAAGCGCCCGCTCGCCACCTGCTTCATCGAGCACTCGCGATCGGTCCCGAAGCGCTCGACCTGCTCGCCGCCCTCCCCGGTGCCGGACTTGCCGCCGACCCGGTTCATCGCGATCGCGAGCGCCTCGTGGACCTCCTGGCTCAGGGCCCCGAAGGACATCGAGCCGGTGGAGAAGCGCTTCATGATCGCTTCGATCGGCTCCACCGCGTCGAGCGGGAGCGCCGAGGCCTCGTCATTCGTGAACTCCAGCAGACCCCGAAGGTTGAGCAGTCCGCCGCCCTGCTGGTTGGCGTGGCGCGCAAAGTCGCGGTAGGCCTCGGCATCGTTGCCGCGCGCGGCCTGCTGCAGCTTGCCAATGGTGTAAGGGTTCCAGTGGTGCCGCTCGCCGTCGCGGCGCCAGTAGAGATGCCCGCCGGGGTCGAGCGGAAGGCTGCCGACGATCGGGGTGGCGAACGCGACCTCGTGCGCCTGCACCGTCTCCCGTTCCAGCTCCTCGAGGCCAACCCCGGGGACATGGGCCGTGGTGCCGGCGAAGAACTCGTCGATAAACTCGTGATCCAGTCCCATCGTCTCGAAGATCTGCGCACCCTTGTAGCCCTGCAGCGTGGAGATCCCCATCTTCGACATCACCTTCAGGATGCCGCGCTCAAGGGCTTGCCGGTACTGCGTGAGCCCGTGACTGGTCTCGCCCTCGAGGTAGCCGCGCGCCGCCATGTCGGCGATGCCGCGGTAGGCGAGCCACGGATGCACCGCGTCCGCCCCGTAGCCGATCAGGGTGCAGAAATCATGCACCGTGTGCGGCTCGGCACCATCCAGCACGATCGCCACCCGTGTCCTCAGGCCGTTGCGGACAAGGTGATGGTGCAGGGCCGACACCGCCAGCAGGCTCGGGACCGAGACCCGCCCCGGTCCGACCGCACGATCGGTCAGGAACAGGATCCCGCAACCCGCCTCGATCGCCCGCTCCGCCGCCCCGCGCATCGCCCCGATCGCGGCGGCCATCTCGCTGCCCCTCGCGTAGGTGATATCGATCCGGCGGCTGCGCAGGCCCTCGCGGTCGAGCCGCTCGATGGCGCGCGCCTGAGGGCTACTCAGAACCGGTGACTCGAGGTAGAGCTGCCGGCAGTGGCCGGGGGTCTCCGCGAGGAGATTCCCACGCGGACCGATCGCGTCGCCGAGGGACGTGACCAGGGCCTCGCGGATATAGTCGAGCGGCGGGTTCGAGACCTGCGCGAACTGCTGCAGGAAATAGTGGCTCAGCGGCCGCGGTCGCGAGGACAGGACCGCCGGCGGCGTGTCGTTGCCCATCGCCCCGATCGGGTCCGTCCCGCTCGCCGCCATCGGCTGCACCAGGACCCGCAGCGACTCCATCGTGTGACCGAAGGCGCGCTGATATTCGGTCAGCGGACGCTCCAGCGCGTCTGCGGACAGCGCCGCTTCCGCGGGATCGACGAATTCTTCCAGCGCCACGCGCTCGGCCTGCAGCCACCCCCCGTAGGAGCGATCTGCGAGCTCGGCAAAGACCTCGTCCTCCGGCACGATGCCGCCCCGGTCGGGGTCGAGGACGAACAGCGCTCCCGGTTTCAGCCGTCCCCGGGCGAGCACCTCGCGCGCGGGCACCTCCAGCACCCCGGTCTCGCTGGCCATGATCAGGCGCCGGTCGCGGGTGATGGTGTAGCGGCAGGGCCGAAGCCCGTTCCGGTCCAGCACCCCCGCGAGCCGTTCGCCGTCCGTGGCCACCACCAGGGCCGGGCCGTCCCAGGGCTCCATCAGCGCGCTGTGATAGGCATAGAAGGCGCGCCGATCCGGATCCATGTGGGGATTCTGCTCCCACGCCTCCGGGATCAGCATGCGCAGGGCGTGAGGCAGGCTGCGGCCGGCAACCACAAGCAGCTCCAGCACGTTGTCCAGTTGCGCGCTGTCGCTGAGCCCCTCTGCCGTCAGCGGCTTGATCTTCTCGATTTCGGCCCCGAAGCGCGGCGACGCGAGCGCCGCCTCGCGCGCCCGCATCCAGTTCTGGTTGCCGCGCAGGGTGTTGATCTCGCCGTTGTGCACGAGGTAGCGGTAGGGGTGCGCGAGGTCCCAGGCCCCGAGGGTGTTGGTGGAGAACCGCGCGTGCACCAGCACCATCGCCGAGGTCACGCGCGGATCGGACAGGTCGGGGTAATAGGGCCTCAGCTGCGGGCAGGTCAGCAGACCCTTGTACACGACCGTGGTCCGCGACAGGGAGCAGACGTAGAAGACCCGGTTGCCGAACCCGACCAGCCGCCGGAACAGGGCCTCGTTCTCGATCTCGCGCCGCAATACGTACAGCTCCACGTCCATGTCCGCGGGCGCCATCGGCTCGCGGGGCTGGACGAAGAACTGCTGGCTGAGCGGTTCGCTCTCGAGCGCGGTCTTTCCGAGCTCGCGGTTGTCCGTGGGCACATCACGCCAGGCGACGAGCTCGAAGCCCCGCGCCCCGCAGCGGGTCTCGATCATCGAGCGCAGTGCGGCCCGCTGGTCGGCGTCCCGGGACATGAACACCTGACCGACCCCGTAGCTGTCGGGCTCGCCCAGTCCGGGGACCTCCTCCTGGAAGAAGGCGTGCGGTTTCTGCAGCAACATGCCGGCCCCGTCGCCGGTGTTCTCCTCGGCCCCTCGAGCGCCCCGGTGGTCGAGGTTCTCCAGGCACTCGATGCCATCCTGCACCAGCCGATGGCTCCGCCGGCCGTCCAGATCGGCCACCACGCCCACGCCGCAGCTGGAGTACCCGGCCCCGTACAGCGCCCGCGGATCCTCTGGCTTCCCGCGCGGCACCCCACCCTGCAATCCCTCGAAACCCGTCATCTGCACACTCCAACCGGATCTGCTCGTGACCTGCAAGAGACTTCGCTCACACTCTGCCCCCTACCCCGCGCGGAATCAATTTCGAACAACGGGGTCGGGTCTTGCGTCTTGCCTTTCCCACAGCCAACCCACGGGCAGAAGGCGACGCAGTCGAGGCGTACACTGAGGGCACAATGTAGCCTGCTATGGATTCTGACGGTGCCGTGATGAGTGAGCGGGAGGCAAAGGTCAGCGCACTTGGCGGGGCGGTCGGGGTTGTGTTCGTCGCCACGGGCGTGGCGATCATGCTGCCGCTGGCGGTGCTCGGCACGTTGGCGGCAACGGGCGTCGAACTCACGCCGTCGCTTGTCGTTGCGCTTTCGATCCTGTTGACGCAGGGCGTGAGTTTCGGGGGCGTGGCGCTGCTTTACCTGGCCCTCGGGCGCGGCAGGCTGCGTGTCCCGCTGCGGTGGCCAACGGCCAACGATCTGAACTGGATGATCGGTGGCTCGGCGCTCGCGCTTGCGGCGCTGATTGCCGGTTGGCTCGTGGTGTCGCTTGTCGGGCTCGACGTCGGCGAACATCAGATCCAGAACATCGGGGTGGACGATCCGGAAATCTTCCTCCTGTTGATCCCGCTGTCGCTCCTGCTCATCGGCCCGTGCGAGGAGCTTTTGTTTCGCGGCGTGGTGCAGGGACGCCTTCGCCAGGCGTTTGGTGCCGGCGCCGCAATCGGTCTCGCGGCCGTGACGTTTGCATCCCTGCACCTGCTCGCCCTCAGCGGTCCACTCGCTGCACGCATCGCCACGGTCGCCGTGCTCGTTCTGCCGAGCCTGGTCTTCGGGTTCGCTTACGAGAGGACTCGCAACATCGCGGTGCCGGCGATCATCCACGGCGTCTACAACGGCACGCTTCTGGCGGTGAGCTACTACGCCGTGCAGAGCTAGTCGGCCAGGCGGCACCAGCGGGCTCGCAGGTGCTACCGGCAGAACGGACCGAACTGGTAGAAGCGGCGGCAGCGGAATTCGGATTCGCAGGAGGCGAGCTGGCTCTCGTAGCGGGCAGCGCGTTCGGCGACCCGGCTCGCTGACCGTTGCACGGCGGGCTTGCTCCGCCACGTGCCGCGGCTGTAACCGCCCTGGCCCTCGTGATAGGCGAGGTAGAGGTGTTCCGGATTCCCCAAAGAAACGCCGGTCATGCGCTGCGTGCGCGCGTTGTACCAGCCGACAAAATCGGTTGCATGTTTCATGTGCGTGCGCCGCGCGAAGAGGCTGCCGGCCTCGTCGCGATACTCGCCCCAGACCGGATCCTGGGCCTGGGCATAGCCGTACGCGGAGGAAGGGCGACGCCACGGGATGATTCCCAGCAGCCGCTCGCGGGGCGGTCGCACACGGCCGCGAAACGAGGACTCCTGCTGGATGAAGGCCATCTGGGTGGCAATGGGTGTGCCCCAATCGCGCTCGGACTCCAGCGCGTAATCGTACCAGCGGGGCTCCTTGCGAAAGATCTCGCAGAGGTTGTCCTGGTTCGACGGCGGTGCGGGCCCGAGCACGGCGCACCCGGCCGTGGCAAAGAGCACGCTTGCGAGCAGCAGGATCCGGATGACGACGGTCCTGAGTGGAAATCGCATGGGCAAGGGACTCCCGATTGATGGTGCACCCGGGGCAAGAGTATAGCGAAGGCCCACGCGGCGGACCGGAGGCTGCAACACCGCCATGACCAGTAAAATGATGGACGCTTCCTGAAACGGGATAGCCGCCGGCGCATCGGGGTGTCGCTCCGTGGCACAATCCCGGCGGCAAGCGCCGACACCAGGAACAGACCCATGTCCCGGCTCCTTAAGGCCCCGGGCCGCATCCTCAGAGGCCTCCCCGCCTTCCTCATCCGCTACTTCGGCTGGCTCGCGCTCAGCGGACTCGTAACCCTCGGCGGCGGCACTGTGATCATGCTGTTCAAGGAATGGTCCCTGCTGACCATCCTCGCCTCGCAGCTGGTCTGGCCCCGGCTGATGCTTGGCATGCTGATCGCCATCCCCATTGCCCTGTTTCCCGTCGGCCGCTTCTATTTCATCAGCGCCATCGTCGGCGGACTTGCCTATCATCTCCTCCTGCTGATCCTCTGAACCTAGGCCGCATCGCGGCTGAAAGCCGCTCCCACAAGGAGCGGGCCCGATTTCCCGTGGGAGCAGCCTCCGGCCGCGATGGTGCACCTGGCATGGGCAATCACGGCTGGCCCGGCCGCCTGGAGGAGGCGAGCCCTCTGGGCGACATTCTCCGGCGCCGGGTGACCGAGAGGGGCCTCCTCCAGGTGCATTCCCTGCAGCAACACCCCACTAATCACCAACGGAGGTTCGGCGCTCAACCGGTTCGCGGTAGCATCTGCACATGGATCCGATCATCGAGGACCGTCCCGGCGACCCTGATGTCCTGAAGGCCGCCCGAGGGCTCGGGCTGCATCCGATCGTCACGCGCGTGCTGGCCCATCGGGCGGCGGCGGTCGGCGTCGAACCCGACTGGCTCCTCGACTTTTCGCTGCACTCGCTGGATCCACCGCAGGGCCTGCCCGACATCGATCGTGCCACGGAGCGGGTTGCGCGCGCGATCCTCGATGGCGAGGTCATTGCCCTGGCCACGGACGCCGATTCCGACGGCGTCAACGCCCACGCGGTGCTGACCCGCGGCCTCGCCGAGCACCTCGGGCACCCGCGCGAGCGCATCCAGCACTA
>JAGTVE010000085.1 GCA_018224485.1 Thioalkalivibrio sp.
ATGAAGAAGTCGCCTTCGCTGCTCGCCCGGCTGTCCCAGTCGATCAACTCGTCCCACTTGTCCACGAAGGACGTGACGTATTCGGCACGGTAGTTGTCGGTCTCGCGGCGCTCGATGGGTGTGTCGCCGAAATCCTGTTTTATCGTCGCTGACATGCTGCTCCTCGCTGGCAATTGGGCGCTGTGCGCCATGCTTCGGACCGGACCGTGGTCCGGCGGTGACGAATGGCGAAATGAACAGATACGCCACGCCGTCGGCCGGGGAATCCCCTGCAGGCTCGACAAAACGCTGAACCCGGCCTGATCGACTTCCGCTTCGCGGAGGTCATCCCGGGCGCACTCGCGGTGGCCCGGTCGGCGGGCGGCCGCTGCGGCAACGCCCTGGATCAGCCCCCGGGAGGGGGGCGGGGTGCCGGGGATATGCGATGGTTCGAGATTCGGCCGGCACCGGAGATGCGCGTCGCCCCCGGATATCCCTGTGAGGCGAGACGCTTATTTACCCTGAAGCTTTCTCGCGGCGATTTCAAGGGCATTTTTGCCCGAACGGGTGGGGAAGGGGCTCAGACGCGCCCGGATTTGGGGTACGGCGGTGGGAATTTGGCGCCTGCGCACGGAGCGCCCGACGCCGGTCTGCGGGGCCGGGCGGGCCTGCCCGGCCCGTCGATCCGCCGGACCGCAGCGGACGGCAACACGACTCCGCAGCCGGGTCTGGTCCGGTATACTTTGACGCCTTTCTGCACAGGGGGCCTCGAATGCCCGATTCCCGAACCATCCGCCGCGCGCTGCTCTCGGTCTCCGACAAGACCGGCCTGGTCGAGCTCGCGCGCGCGCTGCAGGCGCAGGGCGCCGAACTGCTGTCCACCGGCGGCACGGCGAAGCTGCTGACGGAGCACGGGCTGCCCGTCACCGAGGTATCCGGGCACACCGGGTTTCCGGAGATCATGGACGGGCGGGTGAAGACCCTGCACCCGAAGATCCACGGCGGGCTGCTCGGCCGGCGCGGCACCGACGACGCGGTGATGGCCGAGCAGGGCATCGCGCCGATCGACCTGCTGGTGGTGAACCTCTACCCCTTCGAGGCCACGGTGGCCCGGCCGGGATGCACGCTCGAGGAGGCGATCGAGAATATCGATATCGGCGGGCCCGCGATGCTGCGCGCGGCGGCGAAGAACTTCCGCGACGTGGCCGTGGCCACGGACCCGGTGCAGTACCCGGAGATCGTGCAGGCCCTGCAGGCCGGCGGCGTTTCCGCGGAACAGCGTTTCCGCCTCGCGGTGGCCGCGTTCGATCACGTCGCGCGCTACGACGCGGCGATCAGCAATCACCTGTCGGCGCTGGACGATACCGGCGACGCCGTCAATTTCCCAGGCCAGCTGAATCTGGGCTACACCAAGGTGGACGACCTTCGCTACGGCGAGAACCCGCATCAGGGCGCCGCCTTCTACCGCGAGATCCAGCCCGCTCCCGGCTCGCTCGCAAGCTTCCGCCAGCTGCAGGGCAAGGCACTGAGCTACAACAACCTCGCCGACGCGGACGCGGCCTGGGATTGTGTGCGCCAGTTCGAGGGCCCGGCCTGCGTGATCGTGAAGCATGCGAACCCCTGCGGCGTGGCGCTCGCACAGAGCCCGCTGATGGCCTACGAGCGCGCCTTCCAGACCGATCCGACCTCCGCCTTCGGCGGCATCATCGCCTTCAACCGACCGCTCGATGGCGACACCGCGCAGGCGATCGTCAGCCGCCAGTTCGTGGAGGTGATCCTGGCTCCCGAGATCAGGCCCGGGGCCCTGCGCGCGACTGGCGCGAAGGGCAACGTCCGCGTACTGGAGATCCCGGCGGCAGAGGTTCCGCCAGGCCTGGACTTCAAGCGCATCGGCGGCGGCCTGCTGGTACAGGACGCGGATGCAGGCAACCTCGCGCAGGTTGCGCTGCGCTGCGTGACGGAGCGCGCGCCGACGGAGCAGGAGGAACGCGATCTGCGCTTCGCGTGGCAGGTGGCCAAGTTCGTGAAGTCGAACGCGATCGTCTACGCGCGTGACGAGCAGACGGTGGGCGTCGGCGCCGGACAGATGAGCCGCGTGTACTCGGCGAAGATCGCCGGAATCAAGGCCGCCGACGAGGGCCTGCGCGTGGCGGGCAGCGTGATGGCCTCGGACGCCTTCTTCCCGTTCCGCGACGGCATCGACGCCGCCGCCGCGGCCGGCATCACCGCGGTGATCCAGCCCGGCGGCTCCATGCGCGACCAGGAGGTCGTCGCCGCCGCGAACGAGCACGGCATCGCGATGCTGTTCACCGGCATGCGCCACTTCCGACATTGACCTTCATGGTTTTTTGGGGCTCACCGAAGAACAAACACGAGCCACGGAAGAACACGGAAACCCACGGACTGAATCATGAGTATTTAACTATCAGTAAGTTATTATTTTATAGGTGTATTTCTGTGTTCTTCCGTGGCTGAATGCTCGCGTTGAGGAGACTGCGATGAATGTTCTGGTGGTGGGCGGTGGGGGCCGCGAGCACGCGCTGGCGTGGAAGCTGGCGCATTCGCCGCGGGTGCAGCGGGTGCTGGTGGCGCCCGGCAACGCCGGAACTGCCACCGAGGCCAGGTGCGAGAACGTGGCCGTCGGCGCCAACGACATCGACGGCCTGCTCGCGCTGGCCGAGCGCGAGGGCGTGGCCTTCACCGTGGTCGGCCCGGAGGCGCCGCTGGTGGCCGGCATCGTCGATGCGTTCCGGGCACGCGGTCAGCGCATCTTCGGCCCCAGCGCGAAGGCCGCGCAGCTGGAGGGCTCGAAGGCCTTCGCGAAGGACTTCATGCAGCGCCACGGGATCCCCACAGCCGCCTACGGCAGCTTTACCGATATCGAGGGGGCCGAGGCCTTCATCCGCACCCACGGCGCCCCGATCGTGGTGAAGGCGGACGGGCTTGCGGCCGGCAAGGGCGTGATCCTCGCGCAGACGGAGGAGGAGGCCATCGCTGCCGTCCGCGGCATGCTGGCCGGCAATGCCTTCGGCACCGCGGGCCGCCGCGTGGTGATCGAGGAATACCTCACCGGCGAGGAGGCGAGCTTCATCTGCATGATCGACGGCGAGCATGTGCTGCCGCTCGCGAGCTCGCAGGACCACAAGGCCCGCGACGATGGCGACCGCGGCCCGAATACCGGCGGCATGGGGGCCTACTCCCCTGCCCCGGTGGTGACGAGCGAACTGCACCGCCGCCTGCTCGCCGAGGTGATCGAGCCAGCGTTGCGCGGCATGAGGTCCGAGGGCGAGCGCTACACCGGCTTCCTGTACGCGGGCGTAATGGTGGACTTGCGGGGCAATCCGAAGGTGCTGGAGTTCAACTGCCGCTTCGGGGATCCGGAGACGCAGCCGATCCTGATGCGATTGAACAGCGATCTCGCGGAGTTGGTGGAGGCGGCGATCGACGGCCGTCTGCACGAGATCGAGGCCGAATGGGACGCGCGCGTCGCCCTCGGGGTGGTGCTGGCGGCCGGCGGCTATCCGGGGGACTATCGCCGGGGCGACCGGATCACCGGCCTGGATGCGGCGAACGGCGACAGCAGCCGCGTCTTCCACGCCGGCACCCGGCTGCTCGATGACGGCACCGTCGTCACCGACGGCGGTCGTGTGCTCTGCGTGGTCGGGCTCGGCACGGATTACCGGACCGCACAGGAGAATGCCTACCGGGCCTCGCACATGATCCATTTCGACGATATATTCTTTCGGAACGACATCGGCCATCGCGCGCTGGATCGACGTCCCTGAAACCTGCCGGGGTCTAGACGGCCGCCGGTATTCCACGACCACCACACGGAGGTCCCTGCGATGAGCGCAGCCCCTGACAACCTCAACCCGCGGCGCCAGCTTTCCCCGCTTCCCTGTGACAGCGACAGCCTGCGCCAGTCGATCCGCGACGCACTGGTCCGGGTGGTCGGCAAGGACCCCGATCTCGCGACCCCCCGCGACTGGCTGCACGCGGTTGCCTTCGCGATACGGGAACGGATCATCGAACGCCGCGTGGTCACCCGCCGGCAGTTCGCCGAGGAAGACGTGAAACGGGTCTTCTATCTTTCGATGGAATATCTGATCGGCCGGATGCTCGAGGCCAACCTGCGCAACATGGGGATTCTCGAGGCCACGCAGGAGGCGCTGTCGGAGCTGGGCGTGGACTTCCGCGAGATCTCCCGGCTGGAGGAGGACGCGGCACTGGGCAACGGCGGGCTCGGCCGTCTCGCGGCCTGCATCCTCGAGTCGATGGCCACGCAGGGCTATCCCGGCTACGGCTACGGGATCCGCTATGAATTCGGGATGTTCCAGCAGCACATCGAGCACTTCCGGCAGGTCGAGCATCCGGACAACTGGCTGCGCTACGGCAACCCCTGGGAGTTCCCCCGCCCGGAGAAGATCTTCCCGGTTCATTTCTACGGCTACGTGGTCGAACACCACGAAAAGAACGGCGAGAACTGCTACGCCTGGGAACAAGGCGAAGAGGTCATCGCGATGGCCTACGACTTCCCGACCGCCGGCTACGAGCGGCGCAACGTGAACAATCTCCGGCTCTGGGCCGCGAAGCCGACACGCGATTTCGACCTGCGCTACTTCAACGAGGGCGACTACATCCGCGCGGTCGCCGACAAGAACGAGTCCGAGACGATCTCGATGGTGCTCTACCCGAATGACGCCACCGCGATCGGCAAGGAGCTGCGGCTGAAGCAGGAGTACTTCTTCGTGTCCGCCTCGCTGCAGGACATCCTGGATCGCCATCTGAAGCTGGGTTACGAGCTCACCCGGCTCGCCGACAAGGTCGCGATCCAGCTGAACGACACCCACCCCGCGATCGCGGTGGCGGAACTCGTGCGGCTGCTGGTGGACCAGCATCGGCTGCCCTGGAGACAGGCGTGGGAGATCACGCGCAACGTCTTCGCCTACACCAATCACACCCTGATGCCCGAGGCGCTGGAGACCTGGCCGGTTGCATTGATGGAGCGCGTGCTGCCCCGGCACATGCTGATCATCTACCACATCAACCACGAGTTCCTGGAGGAGGTGCGGCACCACTTTCCCGGCGAACACGACCTGCTGGAACGGCTGTCCATCATCGACGAGGGGCACGGCCGGCGCGTGCGCATGGCCCACCTGGCGGTGGTGGGCTCGCACCGCATCAACGGTGTCGCGGCGCTGCACACGAACCTGCTGAAGGAGACCCTGTTTGCGGACTTCTACCGGGTGTGGCCCGAGCGTTTCATCAACGTGACCAACGGCGTGACGCCGCGTCTGTGGATGATCCAGGCGAACCCGCCGCTGACCGAACTGATCGATTCACGGATCGGCACTGACTGGAAATACGATCTGGATCATCTGAAGCAGTTCGCCCCCTATGCCTCCGACGAGGCCACGCGCGCGGCCTTCCGCGAGGTCAAGCGGAAGAACAAGGAGCGGCTGGCAGGACTGGTGAAACGGCGTACCGGCATCGAGATCCGTCCGGACGTGATGTACGACGTGCAGATCAAGCGCATCCACGAATACAAGCGTCAGTTGCTGAAGCTCCTACACGTGATCGAGCTGTACCAGCGCATTCGTGACGGCGAGGAAGTGCTGCCGCGCGTGGTGCTGTTCGCGGGCAAGGCCGCGCCCGGCTACCAGCGGGCGAAGAACATCATCGAGGTCATCAACCAGGTTGCCGACATCGTCAACAGTGACCCCCTGGTCGGCGATCGCCTGAAGTGCGTGTTCTTCCCGAACTACGAGGTGAGTTCGGCGGCGATCATCATCCCGGCGGCCGACCTGTCGCAGCAGATCTCCACTGCCGGCTTCGAGGCCTCGGGCACGGGCAACATGAAGCTGGCGCTGAACGGCGCATTGACCATCGGCACGCTGGACGGCGCCAACATCGAGATCCGCGATGCGGTCGACGAGAAGAACATCTTCATCTTCGGGATGACCGCGCGCGAGGTGACCGAACACCGCGCGGCGGGCGTGCCGCCGAGTTCGCACCTCGACTCGCACCCGCGCCTGCGCTCGATCATCGATGCGCTGCAAAGCGGATTCTTTGCCAACGGTGGGTGGGCGCTGCACGCGCAGCTGGCCAGCCACCTACTGGAGGAGGACCCGTTCTTCGTGCTCGCCGACTACGCCGCCTACAGCGAGGCCAGCAACCGGGTGGACCAGCTGTACCTGGACCCCGAGGCCTGGTCGGAGGCGGCGCTGCTGAACATCGCGCGCATGAGCTACTTCTCGATCGACCGCACCGTGCGCGAATACGCCGAACACGTCTGGAACGTGCTGCCAGAGCCCGTGCAGGCCCGCTGCCCGCCACCGGAGTCCTGATCGGAGGGTCGCCGAGCCCCCTCTGTCGCGTAGGAGCGGCCTCTGGCCGCGATGCCGCGCCCGGAGGGACCATCGCGGCTGGAAGCCGCTCCCACGGGGCACCTGTCCGTCACACCACCCGCGCGACCAGGTCGTGTTCCGTCGCGCCGGTGATCTCGACCTCGAGGAAGCTGCCGGCGGGAGCATCGGCCCCCGCGACCTGCACCACCCCGTCAATCTCCGGGGCGTCCCCCCGCGAGCGGGCGATCAGCGTGCCGTCCTCGTCACGCCCGTCCACCAGCACGGTCTCGCGTCCACCGATGCGTTCCTGCAGCCGGGTTGCGCTGATCCCGGCCTGCACGGCCATGAAGGTCTCCAGCCGGGCCTGCCTCTCCGCCTCGGGCACCGCGCCCGGCAATGCGTTCGCCGCGGCCCCGTCCACCGGGGAATACGCAAAGGCGCCGACGCGGTCCAGCTGCGCCTCGCGCAGGAAATCCAGCAGCGCCTCGAATTCCGCCTCGGTCTCGCCCGGGAAGCCGACGATGAAGGTCGAGCGCAGCACCAGCTCCGGCACCTGCCCGCGCCAGCGCCGGATACGCTCGAGGACCCGCTCGGCCGCGGCCGGACGCCGCATCGCCTTCAGGATGCGCGGGTGGCCATGCTGCAGTGGCATGTCCAGGTAGGGCAGCAGGCGCTCCTCGGCCATCAGCGGGATCAGTCGATCCACATGCGGGTAGGGGTAGACATAGTGCAGGCGCACCCAGATCCCGAGGTCCCCGAGGGCCGCGGCGAGATGCGCGATGTCCGAGCGCAGCGGGCGGCCGTCCACGAAGCCGGTACGAAAACGAAGGTCGGCACCGTAGGCCGAGGTGTCCTGCGAGATCACCAGAAGCTCGCGCACCCCGGCCGCGGCCAGGCGCTCGGCCTCGGCGACGACCTCCCCGATCGGACGGCTGACCAGATCGCCCCTCAGGCTCGGGATGATGCAGAAGCTGCAGCGGTGATTGCACCCCTCCGAGATCTTCAGATAGGCGTAGTGACGCGGGGTCAGCCTGATCCCCTGTGGCGGAATCAGGCTCGCAAAGGGATCGTGGGGCGGTGGCAGCCGTTCGTGCACTGCCGTCATCACCTCCTCCAGCGCCTGCGGTCCGGTGACGGCCAGCACCCCGGGGTAGGCCGACCGGATGCGCGCCGCGTCGCGGCCCAGACAGCCGGTGACGATCACCCGGCCATTCTCGGCCATGGCCTCGCCGATCGCATCCAGCGACTCGGCGATCGCGCTGTCGATGAAACCGCAGGTGTTGACCACGACCAGGTCGGAGCCGGCGTAATCGGGGGCAATGTCATAGCCCTCGGCACGCAACCGCGAGAGGATCTGCTCGGAATCCACCAGCGCCTTCGGGCACCCGAGACTGACGAAGCCGACACGCGGCTCCGGGGTTGACATTTGCGCGAGCTTATTCACAGGGGCTCCAGGACGCCGCCCTGCCCGCCGAGGCCGCGATCCGCAGTCCGCGGGTCCATGGAGGGCAGGAAGCTTTCTTGTTATTTTTCATGCATTTAATGAAATCGAGCAAAATATGACCGCAATGCGTCGGCGCAGCAGCGATAACGCCCCGCGGCATTCGGCGATGCGTCGTCCACAGGGTTATCCACAGGACCGGTGGAAAACCGGCGCTCACCTCGCGCCCTCAGACACTTGGCGCAGGCTTCTGAGAATTCCCGCGGCGCAGGATGACCGCTCCGCGGACACCCGACTTGCCAGCGGCCAACGGCGACCGGTATTCTATACGACTTTTCGCCGGAACCCGACCCGAGCCAAGATCATGAAAGCGAACACCCACCCCAAATACACCGAGGTCAAGGTCACCTGCAGCTGCGGGAACACCTTCGAGACCCGCTCCACCTTCGGCGGCAGCGAGATGCACCTCGACGTCTGCTCGCAGTGCCACCCGTTCTACACGGGCAAGCAGAAGATGGTCGATACCGCCGGACAGGTCGACAAGTTCCGCCGCCGCTTCGGCTTCTGACCGAGCTCCCCGCGCGTCATTCGGCGCGCACCCAGTCAGGACCAACGTGCTGGGCACCCCGCGTGCGGGGTGCCCTTTAGTTTGTGCGGCTTGCGGGGCGGCGTGCGCTGAGAGAGCCGGGATGGCCTTATTCAGCGCTTCCTTAAGGCGGCGTTCACTTTCGGGGACTAAAATCCTGTGTCAGTCCCCGACACCGATGCAAGAGGTTCGCCGAAGATGACCACCCCCGCCGCCCACCGCCGCCGCCTGGCCTGGCCGGGCGCGTTGATGCTGCTGGCCGCCTTCGCGCTGTTCCTGTCCGGCTGCACCACCAACCCGGTCACCGGGCGCTCGCAGTTGATGCTGGTGTCCGAGAGCGCGGCCATCTCGGCCTCTAAGCAGGCCTACGTGGAGATGCTCGCGCCCGCACGCAAGAAGGGTCGGATCGACAGCGACCCCCGGACCAAGCAGCGGGTGCAGCGGATCACCGAGCGCCTGGTGGCCCAGGCGGTGCGCTATCGTCCGGAGACCGCCGACTGGGACTGGGAGATGTCGGTGATCGACGACCCGGACACCATCAATGCCTTCGCGATGGCCGGGGGCAAGATGGCCATCTACACCGGAATCATCGATCAGCTCGAACTCAACGACGACGAACTGGCCCAGATCATCGGGCACGAGATCGCGCACGCACTGTCCGCCCACACCGCCGAAAAGATGTCCGTGGCGCTCGCCAGCAATCTCGCGCTCGCGACCTATGCGGCGACCGGGGATCGTTCCGGAGCGGCCCTGACGGGGGCGTCACTCGCCGCGCTGGTCGCGGTGCAGTTGCCGAACAGCCGCCAGATGGAGGCGGAGTCCGATCGCATCGGGATCGAACTCGCTGCGCGGGCGGGCTACCGGCCCGAGGCGGCCGCGAGCCTCTGGGGCAAGATGGCCGAGAAGGCGGGCGCCAGCCAGCCGGTGTTCCTGAGCACCCACCCCGCCCCCGCATCCCGCCAGCGCGATCTCGCCGCGCTCGCCGCCCAGATGCAGCCC
>JAGTVE010000086.1 GCA_018224485.1 Thioalkalivibrio sp.
CGCTCCTACAGCCGCCGGATGCGCTCGAGCTGGGTGCCGAGATCCGCGCGGGCGGCGCGCATTTCCATGACCCGGGCGCGTTCCTTGTTCACCACCTCCTCCGGCGCCCGCGCGACGAAGCTCTCGTTCGCTAGCCGCGCCTCGCTCTGCTGGAGGTTCTTCTCGAGCTTCCCGATCTCCTTCTCCAGCCGCGCGATCTCCGCGTCCCGGTCGATCAGGCCAGCGAGCGGAATCAGCAGGCGCATCTCGCCCACCGGCGCCAGGGCCGATTCCGGGGCCTCCTCGCCCGCATTGAGCCAGGTCACCGACTCCGGACGCGCCAGGAAGTCGATCAGTGGCCGGTGTTCGAGATAGCGCGACTGGTCGGTCTCCGACCAGTTCTGGACCAGCACCGGGAGGGCCTTGCTCGGTGCGATGTCCATCTCCGCACGGATTCGGCGCAGGCCGGTGATGAAGCCCTGTACCCACTCGAGTTCGTGCCGCGCCATCGGATTTGCCGGGAAATCGTCCTCCGCCACCCAGGGCCGTTCCACCAGGAAACGGCCTTCGACCCCGGCCGGCCCCTTCACGTCCCGCCAGATCGCCTCGGTGATGAACGGCATCATCGGATGCAGCAACCGCAGCAGCGCCTCCAGCACCTGCACCAGGGTATGCCGCGTGGCTCGCTTCACCGAGGCATCCGCGTCGCCGTTCAGCACCGGCTTGGTGAGCTCCAGATACCAGTCGCAGTAGTCGTGCCAGGTGAAGTCGTACAGCGTCTGCGCCGCGAGATCAAAGCGGTAGGCGTCATAGTGGGCGGTCACCGCGGTGGCGGTGGCACGCAGCCGGTCCATGATCCAGCGGTCGGCCAGCGCCGGCTGGCGCAGTTCGGGGCCGAGTCCGGTGTCCTGTCCCTGGACGTTCATCAGCACGAAGCGGGCGGCGTTCCACAGCTTGTTGCAGAAGTTGCGATAGCCCTCGATGCGCCCGAGGTCGAACTTGATGTCGCGCCCGGTGGTGGCCAGCGCGGACAGGGTGAAGCGCAGGGCGTCGGTGCCGAAGGCCGGGATGCCCTCCGGGAACTGGCCGCGGGTGGCCTTCGCGATCTTCTTCGCCATCTTCGGCTGCATCAGCCCGGAGGTGCGCTTGTCCAGGAGCTCGTCGAGCGTGATGCCGTCGATCAGGTCGATCGGGTCGAGCACGTTGCCCTTGGACTTCGACATCTTCTGGCCTTCCGAATCGCGGATCAGACCGGTGATGTAGATCTCGCGGAAGGGCACGTCGTCCATGAACCTGAGCCCCATCATGATCATCCGGGCGACCCAGAAGAAGATGATGTCGAACCCTGTGACCAGCACGCTGGTCGGGTAGAAGCGGCGCAGTTCGGGGGTCTGCTCCGGCCAGCCCAGCGTGGAGAAGGCCCAGAGGGCGGAACTGAACCACGTGTCCAGCACGTCCTCGTCCCGCGTGAGCGCAACCTCCGCGCCCAGTCCGTGCCGCTCGCGGACCTCGGCCTCGGAGCGTCCGACGAAGACGTTGCCCTCCGCGTCGTACCAGGCCGGGATGCGGTGGCCCCACCAGATCTGGCGCGAGATGCACCAGTCCTCGATGTTGCGCATCCACTCGAAGTAGGTCTTCGACCAGTTCTCCGGCACGAAACGGATGCGCCCGTCCTCGACCGCCTGGATCGCGGGTGCGGCCAGCGGGCCCGCCTTCACGTACCACTGGTCGGTGAGGTAGGGCTCGATGACCGCGCCGCTGCGGTCGCCGCGCGGGACCATCAGCCTGTGGTCGGCGATCTTCTCGAGCAGCCCGGCGTTCTCCATGTCGGCGACGATGCGCCTGCGCGCCTCGAAGCGATCCACCCCGCGGTAGGCCTCCGGGGCGTTCTCGTTCAGCAGTGCGTCGATGGTGAAGATGTTGATCACGGGCAGGTCATGCCGCATGCCCACCGCGTAGTCGTTGAAGTCGTGCGCCGGCGTGATCTTCACGCAGCCGCTCCCGAATTCGGGATCCACGTAGTCGTCGGCGACCACCGGGATGGTCCGGCCCGTCAGCGGGAGTTCGACCTGCTGCCCGATCAGGTGCCGGTAGCGTTCGTCCTCGGGGTGTACCGCCACGGCCGTGTCGCCGAGCATGGTCTCGGGGCGTGTGGTGGCCACCACGAGGTGGCCGGCGCCATCCGCGAGCGGGTAGCGGAAGTGCCAGAGCGAGCCCTGCTCCTCCTCCGACAGCACCTCGAGATCGGAGACCGCGGTGTGCAGAACCGGGTCCCAGTTCACCAGGCGCTTGCCGCGGTAGATCAGGCCCTCGTCGTGCAGGCGCACGAAGACCTCGGTGACCGCGTTCGACAGCCCCTCGTCCATCGTGAAGCGCTCGCGCGACCAGTCGATGGAGTTGCCGAGCCGGCGCATCTGGCGAGAGATCGTGCCGCCCGAGTGTTCCTTCCAGTCCCAGACCGCCTCGAGAAAGGCCTCACGCCCGAGTTTGTGGCGGCTGCCGCCCTCCGCGGCAAGCCGCCGCTCCACGACCATCTGGGTGGCGATTCCCGCGTGGTCGGTGCCGCCCTGCCAGAGGGTCGCATCGCCGCGCATGCGCCGGTGGCGGATCAGCGCGTCCATCAGCGTGTGCTGGAAGGCATGTCCCATGTGCAGCGTGCCGGTCACGTTCGGCGGCGGCAACAGGATGCAGTAGGGCGGGGCATCCTCGGGCCGCACGGCGAAACAGCCGCTCTCCTCCCACTGCCGGTAAAGGTCCTGCTCGATCGCGCGCGGGTCGAAACTCTTGTCCATGACAGGCCCGGGGGCTGGGAATCAGCCG
>JAGTVE010000087.1 GCA_018224485.1 Thioalkalivibrio sp.
CCGGACTGGACGAGGAGCCCGAAAACCTGCGCGCCCTTGCGGAGTCCGGCAGCGGCCAGCCGGCCATGTCCACCGCGCCCCCGGGTCACCGGGAGGGCTCGCCGCCCGTAGAAGGCTAGGGCGGCCGCGTGGGAGCGTGCCTCGCACGCGAATGGACGCTGGGGGCGCCCCGGCGCTTCCCGCGCCTGCGGCGCGGCGTTCGCGAGCAGGCTCGCTCCTACCGGGGGGTCCGGCGGGGCGCTGGCGTGACGCAATACCCGTCACACGGTAGACTAAGGGGTCATCTTCAACACAACTATGCGAAAGTGGCGGAACTGGCAGACGCGCTGGATTTAGGTTCCAGTGGGGAAACCCGTGAGAGTTCGAGTCTCTCCTTTCGCACCATGCCGTCCATCTGACCGCACGCACGAAGGTGCGGGTCGCGCGGACTTTCCTACCGAACCCCAGCTCCTACACGAGGCCATCTGATGCAAGTTTCTGTCGAATCCACCGGCGCCCTGGACCGCAGGATGACGGTGCAGTTTCCCCCTGACCGGGTTGACTCGGAGGTGGAGAAGCGTCTGCGGGCGCTGAGCCGGCGGGTTCGGATCGACGGCTTCCGTCCGGGCAAGGTCCCACTGAAGATCGTGCAGCAGCGCTACGGTGGGGGTGTGTTCCAGGAGGTCCTGGGCGAGGCACTGCAGGACAGCTTCCGGGAGGCGATCGAACAGGAAGGCCTGGTGCCGGCCGGCGGGCCGAACATCGAGCCGAAGACGATGGAGCCGGGGAAGCCGATCGAATACGTGGCCTCGTTCCAGGTGTTTCCCGAGGTCTCGGTGGCGGATCTGTCGGATGTGACGATCGAACGGCCCGTCGCCGAGATCGATTCCGCGGACGTGGACAGGGTGATCGATTCCCTGCGCCGCCAGCAGCAGCAATGGGTCGAGGCGCAGCGACCCGCCGCCGAGGGCGACCGCGTGACCCTGGATTTCAGCGGAACCCTGGACGGTGAGCCCTTCGAAGGGGGACAGGCCGAGGGCTTTGCGGTCGAGGTCGGTGCCGGGCGGCTGCTGAAGGACTTCGAGTCCCAGCTGGTCGGCGTGGAGCCGGGCACCGAAAAGACCATCGACGTGACCTTCCCGGAGGACTACCCCGCGGAAAACCTGAGGGGGAAGAATGTGCGGTTCGCGCTGAAGGTGCACAAGGTGGAGGAGCCGCGCCTGCCCGAGGTGGGTGCGGACTTCGCGCGGGCCTTCGGCATCGCGGACGGGGACGTCGAGAAGCTGCGTGAGGAGGTCCGGGCCAACATGGGTCGGGAACTCGCCCAGAAGATCAAGAGTCAAGTGAAGCAACAGGTGATGGACGCGCTGGTCGAGAAGCACGACTTCGAGCTCCCCGCAAGCCTGGTGAAGCAGGAAATCGATCGTCTTCGTGCCGAGACGGAGCAGCGCTTCGGCGGTGCGAGTCAGACACAGCCGCTGCCGGATTCCCTGTTCGAGGAAGAGGCCGGACGGCGGGTGCGGCTCGGTCTGGTGGTACGGGCGATCCTGGATGCGGAGAAGATCGAGCTCGATCGACAGCGTCTCGAGGCGGAACTCGAGACCGTTGCCCAGACCTACGAACAACCCGAAGAGGTGAAGCGGCACTATCGGTCCCAGCCACAGGCGATGGCCGGGCTCGAGTCGCTGGTGCTCGAGGATCAGGTGGTGGACTGGGTGCTCGAGAAGGGGCAGGTCACCGACAAGCCCGGCAGCTTTGACGCGCTGATGAATCCCAACAAGGAGACGAACGAATGACGCAACCGCCTGCCGGTGCAGGGGCCCAGGATACTCAGGCCCTGAACCTCGTGCCCATGGTCGTGGAGCAGACCTCCCGCGGGGAACGGGCCTACGACATCTACTCCCGTCTCCTGAAGGACCGCGTGGTCTTCTGTGTCGGGCCGGTCGAGGACTACATGGCCAACGTGATCGTGGCCCAGCTGCTGTTCCTGGAGTCGGAGAACCCGGACAAGGAGATCAACCTGTACATCAACTCCCCTGGTGGCGCGGTCACCGCCGGCATGGCGATCTACGACACCATGCAGTTCATCAAGCCCGACGTCAGCACGCTCTGCGTCGGTCAGGCGGCGAGCATGGGCGCGTTGCTGCTGGCCGGGGGCGCGGCCGGCAAGCGCTACTGCCTGCGCCACTCCCGGGTGATGATCCACCAGCCGCTGGGGGGCTATCAGGGTCAGGCCACCGACATCGACATCCACGCCCGCGAGATCCTGAAGATCCGCGAGGAGCTGAACCAGATCCTGGCACGGCACTCGGGTCAGCCGGTGGAGACCATTAGTGCCGACACCGAGCGCGACCGCTTCATGACCGCGCCGGAGGCGAGCGAATACGGGCTGATCGACCATGTCCTGGAGCGGCGCGAGATAAAACCGAAAAAATGACCTGTTCAACCCGATGGGTTGGCCGCTCGCTTGCATCAGGGTGGTAAACGGGGCATGTTCAACCTGAAAGTTTTGCATACCGAGGCAAACGGATGAGCGACGAAAAATCCCCTCGCAACGACGGCAAGCTGCTGTACTGCTCCTTCTGCGGCAAGAGTCAGCACGAGGTACGGAAACTCATTGCCGGGCCTTCCGTGTTCATCTGCGATGAATGCGTGGAGCTCTGCAACGACATCATCCGCGAGGAGATGCAGGAGGCGAGTCACGCCGAGCGCGATTCGCTTCCGAAACCCCGGGAGATCCGGGGCATCCTCGACGAATACGTGATCGGCCAGGATTCCGCTAAGAAGATCCTGTCCGTGGCCGTGTACAACCACTACAAGCGCCTGGAGGCGAAGTCCGGAAAGGACGACGTCGAGCTGTCGAAGTCCAACATCCTGCTGATCGGCCCGACCGGTTCCGGCAAGACACTGCTCGCCGAGACGCTCGCGCGCGTGCTGAACGTGCCGTTCACGATCGCCGATGCGACCACGCTGACCGAGGCGGGCTACGTGGGCGAGGACGTCGAGAACATCATCCAGAAGCTGCTGCAGAAGAGCGACTACGACGTCGAGAAGGCGGAGACCGGGATCGTCTACATCGACGAGATCGACAAGATCTCGCGCAAGTCGGACAACCCGTCGATCACCCGTGACGTGTCCGGCGAGGGCGTGCAGCAGGCGCTGCTGAAGCTGATCGAGGGAACCACGGCGTCGGTGCCGCCCCAGGGTGGGCGCAAGCACCCGCAACAGGAGTTCCTGCAGGTCGACACCCGCAACATCCTGTTCATCTGCGGCGGCGCCTTCTCGGGCCTCGAGAAGGTGATCCAGCAACGCTCGGAGAAGGGCGGCATCGGCTTTTCCGCCGAGGTGCGGGCGAAGGACACGGACCTGTCCGGGGCCGGGTGGCTGAGCCGCCTGGAGTCCGAGGACCTCGTGCGCTACGGCCTGATTCCCGAGTTCGTCGGGCGCATGCCGGTGCAGGCGACGCTGGAGGAGCTGGACGAGCCCGCGCTGGTCACGATCCTGACCCAGCCCCGCAACGCGCTGGTGAAGCAATACGCGCGCCTGTTCGAGATGGAGGGCGTGGAGCTGGAGTTCCGGGAGGACGCCCTCGGCGCGATCGCGCGCAAGGCGATGGCCCGGAAGACCGGCGCCCGCGGCCTGCGCTCGATCATGGAGAACATCCTGCTCGACACCATGTACGACCTGCCGTCGATGGAGAACGTCAGCAAGGTGGTGATCGACGAGGCGGTGATCCGGGGCGATGCCGATCCCTATCTCATCTACGAAAACGCCAATTTCACCAAGCAGGCGGCCTCCGATTCCTGAGGGCCGGCCCCGACGCCGCACCCCCACCCCAACCCTTGTATGTTTAGTTCTAGCAGTACCCGCTGCGGGGGTAGGGGGCGTTCATCGTCTGGGGTGGCTGCGTGCCATGACAGTTA
>JAGTVE010000088.1 GCA_018224485.1 Thioalkalivibrio sp.
CTTGTCGCTACTTCATGCGGATCGCGCAAAGCTATGAAGGCTAAACCGCATTTTTTCGCTGCCCCGGCGCCACTTGTGCATAACATCCCGGCAGGATGTGCCGCAAGTGACTGGTTCGCCGTTTGCGAGCAGCCCGGGTCTGCCAGGGGTCGGGCATGCGGGAACGTGTTTATCACGGAAGCTCCGCGAAAGCTGCTCGCGTGTAGGAGGCGAGCCCTCTCGCCGATCGGGCGTTGGAAAACCATCGGCCAGAGGCTGGCCTCCTACAGATGCGCCCCCTCCAGACCATGCGCGGGCGCCGGGGCCGCGTGGCTTGAGGGTCAGCCGAGTTCCTTCACCGCGGCGAGCAGTTCGGAGGCCGCCTTCTGACCGTCGCCGTAGAGCATGCGCGTGTTGTCGGCGTAGAACAGGTGGTTCTCGATGCCGGAGAAGCCGGCGCCGCGGCCCCGCTTGATCACGATCACGTTCTTCGCCTGGTCGGCGTTCAGGATCGGCATGCCGTAGATCGGGCTGTCCGGATCGGTGCGCGCGATCGGGTTCACCACATCGTTGGCGCCGATCACTACCGCGACGTCCGCGGTCTTGAATTCGTTGTTGATCTCGTCGAGGTCGTAGATGAGGTCATAGGGGACCCCGGCCTCGGCGAGCAGCACGTTCATGTGTCCCGGCATGCGACCGGCCACCGGGTGGATGGCGAACTTCACCGCGACCCCGCGATCGAGCAGCAGCTGCGTGAGTTCCCAGATCTTGTGCTGGGCCTGGGCCACCGCCATGCCGTAGCCCGGCACGATGATCACCTTGTTCGCGAAGGCCATCATGATGCCGGCGTCCGGGGCCTCGATCGGCCTAAGGCTGCCGGCCACCTCCTCGGTTGCGCCGCCTGTACCGCCGCCAAACTGCTTGAACAGCACGTTGGACAGCTTGCGGTTCATCGCCTTGGCCATCAGCTGCGTCAGCAGTGTGCCCGCGGCCCCGACCACCACGCCGGCGATCATCAGCGCCGGGTTGTCGAGCACGAAGCCCTTGAAGCCGACGGCCAGTCCGGTCAGCGCGTTGTACAGCGAGATCACCACCGGCATGTCCGCGCCGCCGATCGGCAGCGTCATCATGATCCCGAAGGCCAGTGCCAGCACGAAGAACAGCAGCAGCAGCAGACCGCTCACGTCGCCGCCGCTGAGCGCGAGCGACAGGCCCAGCAGCACGGTGGCCACGAACACGCCGAGATTCGCCCACTGCTGCCCGGGGAAGTACACCGTCTTGTCCATCAGGCCCTGCAGCTTCGCGAAGGCCACCATCGAGCCGGAGAAGGCAACCGAGCCGATCAGCGAGCCGAGCACCGCGATCGCCAGAACCACGTCCGAGGCGGTTTCGGGATCCGCCTGCAACAGGTAGATCGCGCCGATTCCGGCCGCGGCGCCACCCCCCATGCCGTTGTACAGCGCGATCATCTGCGGCATGTCGGTCACTGCGACCCTCTTGCCGCTCCACCAGGCCACACCGCCGCCGATCGCGATGCCGAGGACGATCAGCAGATAATTGACCGCCCCTTCCACCTCCGGGTGGGCGAAGGTGACCAGGGTCGCGAGCACCATGCCGACACCCGCCCACAGGATCCCGCGCCGCGCGGTGGTCGGCGAGGCCATCTGTTTCAGGCCGACGATGAACAGGATCGCGGCAATGAAGTACGCGATGTTGATGAGGGTCATGACCGCAGCCATCACTTGTCTCCCCGGCTGGTCTTGAACATCTCCAGCATGCGTTCGGTCACCACGTAGCCGCCCACCGCGTTGCCTGCGGCGAGGATCACCGCGACGAAGCCGACCAGCTGCTCCAGCGGGGTCGTCGCGTGGCCCAGTGCGACCATGGTGCCGACCAGCACGATGCCGTGGATGAAGTTGGAACCGGACATCAGCGGGGTGTGCAGGATCACCGGCACCTTGGAGATCACCTCATAGCCGGTGAAGGCCGCGAGCATGAAGATGTACAGCGCGACGAAACCCTCGATCATGACGCGTCTCCCTCGATCGCTACGCGGGTGGGGCCGTGGACGATCCCGCCGTCGCGGGTCAGGCAGCTCTTCGCGATCACCTCGTCGTCCCAGTCGGGCGCGAACTCGCCGTCCTTCAGCATCGGGCTGAGAAAATTCAGCAGGTTCTTTGCGTACATCTCTGAGGCATGGAGTGCAACCTGCGAGGGTATGTTCAGCGGACCGTGAATGATCACGTTCCCGTGCTCGACCGTCTCGCCGGGGCGGGTCAGTTCGCAGTTGCCGCCGCCCTCGGCGGCGAGATCGACGATGACCGCACCCGCCTTCATGCCCTCGACCATCGTGGCCGGGACCAGCTTGGGCGCCGGACGTCCCGGGATCGCGGCGGTGGTGATCAGCACGTCGGCCTTGGCGATGAACCCGGCCAGCGCCTCCTGCTGGCGCTTCTTCTCGTCTTCGGTGAGCTCGCGGGCGTAACCGCCTTCGCCCTCGGCCTTTACACCGAGATCGAGGAACTTCGCACCCAGCGACTCCACCTGCTCCTTGGTCGCCGAGCGCACATCGTAGGCCTCGACCATCGCGCCGAGGCGGCGCGCGGTCGCGAT
Organism: Thioalkalivibrio sp.; assembly: GCA_018224485.1. Classification (GTDB taxonomy): domain Bacteria; phylum Pseudomonadota; class Gammaproteobacteria; order Ectothiorhodospirales; family Ectothiorhodospiraceae; genus Thioalkalivibrio. The sequence continues at coordinate 2,593 of JAGTVE010000088.1, forward strand.
CGCCTGCAGGCCGGCGACGCCGGCGCCGATCACGATCACCTTCGACGGGCGAATGGTGCCGGCGGCAGTGGTCAGCATCGGGAAGAAGCGGCAGGACAGGTCGGCGCCCATCAGCGCGGCCTTGTAGCCGGCAACGGCTGCCTGGGAGGACAGCGCATCCATGCCCTGGGCGCGCGAGATGCGCGGAACCAACTCCATCGCGAAGGACAGGATCCGACGTTCCTTGAGGGCCGCGACCACCTCCGGGCTGCGATGGGCGTGGAAGAAGCCCACCAGGGTCGCGCCCTCGGGCAGACTGCGGATCTCCTCGACGGTCGGCGGCGCGACCCGGACCATGATGTCGGTCTGGCCATAGAGTTCCGCGGTCTCCAGCAGTTGCGCATCGCCATAGGCGCTGTCGGGGAAACGCGCGGCGTCGCCGGCACCCTTCTCGACCTGGACGGACACGCCCATCTGGCTGAACCGCGAGACTGTCGATGGGTCCAGTGCCACCCGGCGTTCGCCGCTCGCGCTCTCCCTCGGGACCGACAATCTGACTGACATGCACTCTCTCCCCGGGCCCGGCGATCGTGGTCTGAAGCAGGGCCGCGCTGGCGGATCGATTCCATGGAAGGCCGCTGCGCATGACTGGCGCGACACGACCCGAAACGGTCGGGAAGTGTAGCCGAATCGGTACGGGTCATAAACCCGAAACGGGTTTGCCCCGCCACCCGTGGGAGCGGCCTCTGGCCGCGATGGGGGGGTTGGGGGAATCGCGGCTGGAAGCCGCTCCCACAGGAATGGGGCTTTGTGGGAGCGGCCTCTGGCCGCGATCTGTCTGCGTTGGATTGTGGCTGGAAGCCGTTTGCAGGGGCGGGACCATTGCGTTCTTGGCGCTCCCTGATTATTGTCCAGCGGGTTGGGGCTTCACCGGGAGCATGCTCGATGATACCGCTGCAACAGCAGGTCCTGCGCACGGACGCCTCCGGGATGCCGCTGGAGTGGGTCGATTACCAGCAGGCCGTGCGTCTGTATCACGGCGGACAGGTGGCCTATACCTGCGGCACCCTGCTGTACCGGATTCGCGGCGGAGTCAGCGCCCTGACCGGCCGTCAGTCGATGGTGGAGGTCAATTCGATCATCGCCACGCAGGGGACGAACCGGACGCTGCACAGGGGCTACGTCCCTCCGCTGAACAACGACACCCTGTTCCGCCGCGATGCGCACATGTGCCTGTACTGCGGCAAGCGCCTCGAGGTTCGCGATCTGTCCCGCGATCACGTAACGCCTCTCAGCCAGCACGGCAGCGATACCTGGGTCAACGTCGTCACCGCGTGCAAGCGCTGCAACAACCACAAGGCCGGACGCACGCCGGAGCAGGCGGGAATGCAGCTTCTGGCGATCCCGTTCCGCCCCACCCACGCGGAGTACGTCTACCTCAAGGGCCGACGCGTGCTCGCGGACCAGATGGACTTCCTCGAGGCCCATTTCCCGCGCAGCAGCCCGCTGCGGGATCGCCTGCTCCGCAGCTGAGGGCAGTTGCGGGCCGCTGCCGTAGCGAACCGCCCCCATCTGTCCGGGTCCATTCCCCGGACCGTCTCCCGAAAGCCCCGACCCATCCGCGCGAGGAACGAGCTTGAAATACCAAGGCGAACCCGATTACCAGCATGGCAGCACCGAATACGTCGGAGTGTTGGTCACCAATCTGGGCACCCCGGATGCCCCGACACCGAGGGCGCTGCGCCGCTACCTGAAGGAGTTCCTCTGGGACCCGCGTGTGGTCGAGGTGCCGCGGCCGCTGTGGTGGCTGATCCTGAACGGCGTGATCCTGAACATCCGGCCCCGGCGCAGCGCGGCAAAATACGCAAGCGTCTGGACCAACGACGGTTCGCCGCTGCTGGTGATCGCACAGCGCCAGGCGGAGGGGATCCGCAAGCGGCTCGCCAAGCTGGAGGCCGGCCCGATCCCGGTGGCGGTGGGCATGCGCTATGGCAACCCGTCCATTCCCGATGCATTGAACGAGCTGCGCCAGCAGGGCGTGCGCAAGCTCGTCGTGCTTCCGCTTTATCCTCAGTTCTCCGCGAGCACCATCGGTTCCACCCTGGATGCGGTATCGGAGGAGTTGCGCACCTGGCGCTGGACACCGGATCTGCAGTTCATCTCCGGCTACGAACGCGAGCCGGGCTACATCAACGCGCTGGCCGCCAGCGTACAGGAGCACTGGGATCAGAACGGTCGTGCAGAGCGGCTGATCATGTCCTTTCACGGGGTGCCGAAGCGCTATCTGCTGGCGGGGGACCCGTACCACTGCCTGTGCCACGCAACGGGCTTTCAGCTCGCCCAGGCCCTCGGGCTGGAGGACGGGCAGTGGCAGGTGACCTTCCAGTCCCGGTTCGGGCGCGAGGAGTGGCTGCGGCCCTACACGGACGAGACCCTGAAGTCCCTGCCGGACCAGGGCGTGAAGAGCGTCGACGTGATGTGCCCGGGCTTCTCCGCCGACTGCCTGGAGACCATCGAGGAGATCGGGGACGAGAACCGCGAGATCTTTCTCGAGGCCGGCGGCCAGCACTTCAGTTACATCCCGGCCCTGAACGACCGTCCGGACCACCTGGACTTCCTGACCGACCTGTTGCTGCGGCACGCAGGGGTCTGGCTCGATCAGCTGGACAACGAGCCGGAACGGCGGGCCCTCGCGCGCGAGCGGGCCGTCGCGCTGGGCGCCGCGCGGTAGATTCGCAGCGATGGCGGGCCGGGTCGAGATCGGTGCGGTAATCATCGGTGACGAGCTCCTGAGCGGCAAGCGCCGGGACCGGCACCAGGCCGCGCTGATCGATTCACTGGCGGAACAGGGCCTGGAACTGGCCTGGCTGCGCATCGTCGGGGACGATGCGCAGCTGCTCACCGGCACCTTCCGCGAGACCCTGCAGCGGGACGCCTGGGTCTTCAGTTTCGGCGGCATCGGGGCGACTCCGGACGACCGTACCCGCGCGTGCCTCGCCCACGCGCTGGGGCGACCGCTGGTCCGGCATCCGGAGTTCATCGCCCTGCTCGAGGCGCGCTTCGGCGAGGAGACCTATCCCAACCGGGTGCGCATGGCCGAACTGCCCGAGGGCTCCACGCTGATTCCCAACCCGGTGAACGGCATTCCCGGATTCGCCTGTGACCGGCACTTCTGTGTGCCGGGGTTCCCGGCGATGGCCGAACCGATGGTGCGCTGGGTGTTGAATTCGCACCTGACCGGAGTCGCCCCGGCGCAGCGGCCGGCGGAGATGAATCTGCTCCTGTCCGGCGTGTCCGAGAGCCGGCTGGTACCGCTGCTCGAGATGATGGAGGCCCGCTATCCGGACCTGCGGATCTCAAGTCTGCCGGGATTCCACGACGGGAGGCCGCGGGTGGAACTGGGCGTCCGGGGAGAGGCCGGTCGCGTGGCGGCGGCCTTCGAGGCGCTCCAGCGCGGTCTGCTGGAGGCCGGCCTCGTGGCGCGGCCCGAGGATCTCGAGGTCCTGCCCCCGCGCGCCACGGCCGGCGCGATGCGGGTTTCCGGGGTGGGGAACGCGGTATAGTGGCGGCCGGCCGCCGAGCGCGGCCGATCCAGCCCACTCCTTCCCGTTGCGGAGAACCTCGCGTGGAATCGTCCGCGTACCTCCCTGTGCCCAATCACCTCGATGCCCTGGCCAGTTCCGGTCTGGCCGTCCTGCCGGATTACCTGGACGCGCCGCTGGTCGACGCGCTGCGCGGGGAGCTTCACGCGGCGCGCGCCGCGGCGGGCCTGTACCGGGCACGTGTCGGCCGCGGACACCGGCAGCGCCGGGCCGCTGCGGTTCGGGGTGACTGGATCCGCTGGCTGGATGGGTCCACTGAGGCCCAGCGACTCTTTCTTGCCCGGCTGGAGGAAATCCGGGAGGAGGTCAACCGCTCCCTGATGCTCGGCCTGTTCGAGGTGGAGGCCCACTTCGCGCTGTACCCGCCGGGTGCCGGCTACCACCGGCACGTGGACGCCTTTCAGCACGACAATCCGCGGCGGCTGTCGGCGGTCCTGTACCTGAACCGCCACTGGCGCCGTGCCCAGGGCGGCGAGCTGGCGATCTACGATGCGTCCGGCGGGGAGGTGCTGCGGATTCTGCCGCAGGCGGGCACGCTGGTTCTCTTTCTGAGTCAGGGCATCCCCCATGCGGTGCTGCCGACCCGCCGCTGGCGCGCCAGCATCGCCGCCTGGTTCCGCGTCCGCCAGGCGGACAATCCCCTCGCCGGTCTGGCGCGGCTGCAACCGGATGACATTGCCTGATCGCCTCGAGCACCGGGTCTGGCCGTCTGGGTGAACGGGGCGGATTGTGAGACGATCGGGACAGCCGCGGGCCGGGATGCCCGCGAGCCATGATCGGCGGGGGGCACAGCTTGGATGACAGGGCTGCTAAGACGGTGAATGCCCGTGAGCGCGATCCGGCGGCATCGGCCGGCGTCGCGTCTGCCGATGGCGTGCCCTGGCTGGAGGTCGTCCGGTATCACCGCGACATCCTCAACCGGATCCAGGCCACGGCGGGGACCCCCGATTCCGCCGATACCCCCGATCCCGCCGATCCCGGCAGCGACGCGAGCGGCGAGCTGCTCGAGGAGTACCGGCGGCTCGAATCCCTGCTCAGCGAGAACCCCGTGGATCTCGGCGGCCTGCGGCTGATGGAGGATCCCGCGGGCCCCGGTGCCCCCGAAGATGCTCTCGGCGGCGAGGAGGCCCTGCGGGTGCTCTCGGCGGTATCGCTGGACGCGTCGCAGCGGCGGGCGGTCCGCAGGGTCCTGGGGCGCGCCGGCCTGACCGTGATCGAGGGCCGCCCCGGATCCGGCAAGACCGAGGTCCTGCTGGCGCTGCTGCTGACCGCCTGGTCGACGGGACGCACGGCGTTGCTGGTGGGGGCCGGCGAGCGGTCGGCCACCGTCGCCGCCGACAGGCTCCGGGACCTGCACATCCCGGTTCCCATCGCGGCCACGATCGAGGCGAATCGGCATGCGGCCCTCCCGGAGATGTTGCGCGAGCTGCTTCGGCTCGCGGGCGCGGAAGGCGGGGAGGCCGCCGGTCTGCCGGATATCGATGCCCTGGAGGCCGAACGAAGGTCGCTGCAGCATGAACGCGCATCGCTCGCCGCGGCGCTGCACTCGGACCTCTCCGACCGGCTGCTGGCCGCGGCCCGGTCGGTGCTGTCGGCCAAGACACAGGCGCACGAGCGGCTTGCCGCGCTGGAAACGGCGGCGGCCGGCCTGCGGACGGAACAGCAGCGGCTGGGGCTGGGAGCCCTGGAACCGGAGGCGGTCGAGCCGGCGCTGACCGCAACCCGCCGCTGGCTCGACCGGATGGCCGATTACCAACGGCTGGCGGGCGAGGATGCGCAGCGCCGTTCACGGCTGGACGCAGACGTCCGGGGCCAGGAACAGCAGCGGGACCAGGTGCTGGAGGCGGCCGGCCTGGCCGCCGGCATTGGGGAAGACGCGGACTGGCTGGTCGA
>JAGTVE010000089.1 GCA_018224485.1 Thioalkalivibrio sp.
AGCAGCGCCCCCGGATTGACCAGGTAGGGCACGTAGACCTCCCGGTAGCCATGCTCGCGCGTGTGCAGATCCAGCATGAACTGGGTCAGCGCGCGATGCAGACGGGCCATCTCTCCGCGCATCACCACGAAGCGGGAGCCCGCCATGCGGGCGGCCGCCTCGAAATCCAGCCAGCCACCGGGAAGCCCGAGATCCACGTGGTCGCGCGCCTCGAAGTCCGGCATCGCGGGCTCGCCGACCCGGCGGATCTCGATGTTCGCCTGCTCGTCAGGTCCCACCGGCACGTGCTCGTGGGGCAGGTTCGGCACCTGCAGCAGCAGGTCCTCGAGCTCCGACTGGAGCTGCTGCAGCTCCTGCTCGCGGGCCTTCAGTTCCTCCCCCAGCTCCCCAACGGCCGCCTTCAGCGGCGCGATGTCCTCGCCCCGCGCCTTCGCCTGCCCGATCGCCTTCGAGCGGGTGTTGCGCTCGCTCTGGAGTTCCTGGGTACGGACCTGCAGCGCCTTGCGACGGGCCTCGAGCTGCTCGAACCGCTCCCGCTCGAAGTCGAAGCCGCGGCGGGCCAGCGCGGTCACGACGGCATCGAGATCCTGCCGCAGAATTCGGATGTCCAGCATGGGCAAAACCCGGTCATGAACCAAGACCGGGGAGTCTACGGTCGGCCCTCAAAAAGGTCCATCGCACCGGGCGCGGCCACCACGTCCGTACGCGGGCCTCTCCCATCAGGCCATTCCGAGACTGGTTCGGGCGAGGTGGATACCGGCCGCGGCCGCCAGCACGCAGACGCTCACGCTCGCAAGGACATACAGCATCGCACGCAGCAGGGCCCCGTTCTGCGCCAGATTCACCACCTCCAGCGAGAATGAGGAGAAGGTCGTGAACCCGCCGAGCACGCCGACCATCAGCCCGAGGCGGACCGCGGGGCTCACGTCCCACCGTTCGACCAGCAGCACCGCCGCCAGGCCGATCAGAAAGGAACCGATCACGTTGATGCTGAGGGTTCCCCACGGAAAGGCACGCCCGTAACGGGCCGAGACCGCCTCGTTCAGCGCGAAGCGCAGGACGGAACCGAGTGCGCCCCCGAGGGCGATCGCAAGATAGTGCTGCATCCGCATCTGTCCATGTGGATCACAGGGTGCGTCCGCCCCGGGGACACGCGGCGGCCCGGGTGCAGGATACAACGGACGCAGCGCATGCTGAATCCGCCGCGACCCGCGGCACGCGGTCCCGAAGGGCCGCTGCGGGGTCTCTCTGCCGAGAGATCGCCACCCCCGTAACAAGGTACAATTCGGGCACCATGTCTGTGGCAGAACGTGGACCCGACGGAATCCGCCCCGCTCGCGGGGTGCGGCCTTACAGTCCGAATTCGATGAATCCTTGATAAACCTCAACTGTCATCCCCTCGGTGCGCCCCACCCGTCATCCTGGGAGACGTGGCCGTGACCACGAGCACCAGGCAGGCCGCAGAGCTCCAGCTGCAGAGACCAGGGGATCGGGATTTCTGGCGGCTGTACAGGCGCATCCTCGCATACGTGCGGCCGCACTGGCGCCTGGGACTGCTGGCCATCGCCTTCATGATCCTGGCCGGTGCGGCCCAGGCGGCATTTGCCTGGATCGTGCAGCCGCTGGTCGACGGCACCTTCATCGAGCGGGACCCGGTCGCGCGCCGGTGGGTCCCGATCGCGCTGGTCGCCATCTTCCTGTTTCATGGGCTGACGATGTTTGCGTCCGACTACAGCGTTGCATCGGTGGGTAAAAGGGTCGTCCTGGCGATCCGTCAGGCGACGTTCGAGAAGTACCTGCGGCTGCCGACGGGGTATTTTGATTCCGCATCGCCGGGCACGCTGCTGGCAAAGCTCACCTACAACGTTAACGCGATCGCCAGCGCGGCCTCTCAGGCGGTCGTGACCCTGGTGCGGGACAGCTTCGCGATCGTCTTCCTGCTGGGCTACATGGTCTACCTGAGCCCCTGGCTGACCTTTATCGCGCTGTCGCTGGGTCCCGCAATCTTCGCGGTCATCGGAATCGCAAACCGGCGGTTCCGCAAGACGGCCCGCCGCCTGCAGGACTCGGTCGGCCAGTTCGCACAGGTTGCCGAGGACGGCATCCGGGCCCACACGGAAATCAAGATCTTCGGCGCCGCCGAGAACGAGGCGAGACGCTTCGGAGAGATCAACGAGAGGAACCGACGCCATGAGATGAAGTACGTGGCCATCAAGGCGATCAGCCAGCCAATGGTGCAGTTTCTGGCGGTGATCGCACTGGCCGCAGTGCTGTTTCTCGCGACCTCGGACCGGGTGATGGAGCACCTGACCCCGGGAGGCCTGCTGTCATTCGTCACCGCGATGCTGCTGGTGATGCCGTCGCTGAAGCGGCTGGTCAATGTCAACTCCCAGATCCAGATGGCGCTCGCGGCAAGCGAGAGCATCTTCGAGATCCTCGATCATCCGTCGGAGCCCGATCAGGGAAGACGGCCGCTGGAACGTGCCAGAGGCGAGATCCGATTCGAGGGCGTGACCTTTGGCTACGATCCGGGCAATCCGGTGCTGAAGGACATCGATCTGGTTATCCACCCGGGCCAGACGGTCGCGCTGGTTGGGCGATCAGGCAGCGGCAAGAGCACGCTGGTCCGGCTGCTGCCGCGGTTCTACGAACCCCAGCGGGGTCGCATCCTTCTGGACGGACACCCGATCCAGGAGTATCGCCTGGCCGATCTGCGGTCGCAGATCTCGCTGGTCAGCCAGCATATCGTGCTGTTCAACGACACCCTGGCCAACAACATTGGATACGGGGCCGGCGAACCGCCTTCGCCGGAACAACTGGAAAAGGCGGCGCGCGATGCGAACGCCTTGGATTTCATCAATGCCCTGCCGGAGCGCTTCGACACGATGATCGGCGAAAATGGCGTGATGCTTTCGGGCGGACAGCGACAGCGGATTGCGATCGCCCGCGCCCTGATCAAGGACGCCCCCCTGCTGATCCTCGATGAGGCGACCTCGGCCCTGGACTCCGAGTCCGAGAGATTGATCCAGGAGGCGATGGAACACCTGATGGTGGGACGCACCACCCTGGTGATCGCGCACCGCCTTTCCACCATCCAGAATGCCGACCTGATCACAGTCCTGGACCACGGACGGATCGTGGAGAGTGGCAGTCACGGGTCGCTTCTCGAACTGGGCGCCATTTACGCTGAGCTGTACGAGCTTCACACTCGACGCGAGGCTGGAGGTGGCTGACCCGGTGGCAAACCCGCGCAATGGCCAACTCCACCACCCGGGAAACTGGGGCCAGGGAATCGCGCTTGGTGTCCTCTGGCTGATCGCCCGGCTGCCCTGGAGCTGGGCGGTGGCACTCGGCACGGGTCTCGGTCGGGCCCTCTACCACGTGGCCCGGGATCGGCGTGATGTCGCGCGGCGCAACCTGGAGCTGTGCTTTCCGGAACTCAGCGCCGAGCAGCGGGAACGCTGGGTGAAGGAGAACTTCGGGTACACCGGGCGTGGGCTGGCCGAAATCGCCCTCGGGTGGTTCGGCGGACCGGCAGTCGACCGGATTCCCTGCTCCTTCCAGGGCTTCGAACACCTGCAGGCGGCGCTGGAAGACGGGCAGCCGGTGATCCTCCTCTCGGGGCACTTCTGTTGCGTCGAGCTTGCGGCAAGGCTCTTCGGGCAGGATCACCGAACAGCAGCCATCTATAAGCCAATCACGAAGAAGCCCGTCTTCGATCAGGCGATGCGCAGGGCCCGCACGCGCAATGTGGGAGGCGCGGTCGCGCGCACCGACGTGCGCGGCATGCTCCGGCACATGAAGTCCGGCACACCCGTCTGGTACGCGGGCGACCAGCATATGAGAGGCACCGAGAGCGTGTTCGCCCCGTTCTTCGGTGTACCCGTCGCGACCACCACCAGCCTTCCGCGCCTCGCACAACTCGGCAAGGCCCGGGTGCTGCCGATCTTTTACCGCGTCGCACCGAAGGGCACCGGGTATCAGATCACCATCGGGCCACCCCTGGAGGACTACCCCTCGGGTGAACTCGTAGAGGACGTGACGAGGATGAACCAGGTGATTGAGTCCGCAGTCCGCGACTGTCCGACCCAGTATTTCTGGGTACATCGGCGGTTCAAAAGCCTGGCCACTGGCCAGGG
>JAGTVE010000090.1 GCA_018224485.1 Thioalkalivibrio sp.
CTGAAGAGATCCGGACATGGCTGGAGGCAGGCGCCGGCGGACTGCGCTCGGGTGATGTCTACGCCCGGTTGGGGACGGCAGTCCCAGGCGAGGCGCCGGCCCGCCGCAGTCCAGGGGCGCGGCCCGCGCGACCCGCTTGACACTTCGATTGCCAGGGGAAAGGCTGCGTCCATGAGCACCGACGGCTTCGTGCGCTGGCAGGACCTGACCTCGCCCGAGATCCGTGCGCTGGTCGCACGCGATCCCGTGGTCGTACTGCCGCTGGCGGCGATCGAGCAGCACGGTCCGCACCTGCCCCTGTCGACCGATCTCGACATCGGTCTGGGTCTGCTGGATGCGGCGGCCCGGCAGCTGGCCGATGGCGTGCTGGCGGTTGTGCTGCCACCGGTCGCGATCGGTACCAGCATGGAGCACGAGGCCTTCGCCGGAACCCTGAGCCTGGATCCGGAGACGGCCTATGCGCAGGTCCGCCAGCTGGGCGCTGCGGTGGCCGCAGCCGGGTTCAGGAGGCTGCTGTTCTGCAACAGTCACGGCGGCAACACGCAGTTGATGGACCTCGCGGGGCTGCGCCTGCGCCGCGATCACGGGCTGCTGGTGGTGAAGTGCAGTTACTTCCGGCTGGGCCTCCCGGATGATGTCGACCTTCCGGCGGGAGAGCTCCGGCATGGCTACCACGGCGGCGCGCTGGAGACGGCGATGATGCTGCATCTGGCCCCGGAACGGGTGCGCATGGAGCACCGCGGGGACCGGGTCTCCGTCGGAGTGCGCCTGGACAGGGAGATGACGATGCTCGGTCCGGAGGGCCCGGCATCGTTCGCGTGGATGACCCAGGATCTGCACCGCGAGGGTGTGGTCGGCAACGCACTGCTCGCCGACGCCGCGCTGGGCGCGAGGCTGGTCCGGCACTACGGTGCCGCGATCGCGAGGGTGATCCAGGAGACCGGGGCCTTCCCTCTAGAGCTGCTGCGGCCGGGTGAGCAATGATGCTGCAGTGTGGCGGGTATCCGGGTCGTCCCATGGGGCCATCAGTGGAGGCTGCCGGGGTGATCTGCCGATGACGGGCCGGGATCCGGAGGAGGAGACCTGGAATCGGATCCTGCTCCAGCGCGACCGGCTTCGGATGGTCCGCCCCCCCGGAGGTGACGGAGACCCAGTGCCCGGATCCGGGGGGCGGGGTCGATCGCAGCTGGAGTCCATCTATCTGCCGCTGCTGCGCGGCGGCGGTCTGGTGATCGCGCAACTCGGGCAGACCCTCGACGGACGGATCGCGACGCGCACCGGTCATTCTCATTTCATCACCGGTCCGGCGGACATCGTGCATCTGCACCGCCTGCGGGCCCTGGTGGATGCGGTGGTGGTGGGAGCGGGGACCGCGATCTCCGATGATCCGCAGCTCACTGTCCGGGAGGTTGCCGGCCGGAACCCGGTCCGGGTGGTCCTGGATCCCTCCGCGCGCGTTCCGCCGGACCGGCGCATGTTCCATGACGGCCTCGCGCCCACGCTCTGGATCGTCACGCCACAGGCCGATCACGGGCCCGCCCCCGCCGGGGTTGAGGTGCTGCGGCTCGAAGTGGGTCCGACGGGCTGCGGCTTCGATCCCGGTAACGTGCTGCAGATGCTGGCCGCGCGTGGCTTGCGACGGGTGCTGGTGGAGGGCGGGGGCATCACGGTGTCGCGGTTTCTGGATGCCGGCGTGCTGCACCGTCTGCACGTGACGGTCGCGCCGCTGCTACTGGGCTCGGGCCGCCCCTCGCTGACGCTCGAACCGGTGGACCGGCTGGATCAGGCACGCAGGCCGCGCTGCCGTCAGTTTTCGCTCGGCGACGACGTGCTGTTCGATCTGGAATTTCGCCCCTGACCCCGCTCGGGCCACGTCTCGGTCTCCCGCCCGCCGACCAACCCGAAGGCTCCGGGCAACGCGGCCACCATGAACAGCAGGCCGAAGGCGACCGCGACCGCAACCCCCTGCGCAACGGCCAGTCCGGCGGCGGTCCACAGCAGCGCCGCGGCGCCCTCGCGCACGCCCCATCCGGCGATGCTGATCGGGAGCATCATCACCAGCAGGATCGGGGCGATCAGCGGCAGCAGCGTCCCGAGCGGAATGTCCACCCCCAGCGCCCGGGCGGTTGCCGCATAGGCGGCAAGATTGGCCGCGGTGGCCAGGATCGCGGTCAGCAGCTGCACCAGCAGCACGGGCGCGGGCAGGTAGGCCCGGAGCGCATCGTTCCCGAATCCGGCGACGGCGCTCCGGATGACCGGCAGCAGCGCGCGCAGCACCGCGGCCGCCAGCGCGACGATCACCACCGCGACAGCGGCCCAGACCCAGTAGATCTGCATGGCCGGGCGCAGGGCCGGGATCGCGGTCAGGGAGGCCAGCGCGATGCCGACCATCAGGAACTGGACGACCACCCGTTCGAGTACCACTGCGTGCACTGCCGTGCGGGTAAGGCTGGTCAGACGCGCGTGTCGCCATGCCCGCGACACGTCGCCGAGAATGCCCCCCGGCAGCAGCTGGTTCAGAAAGACGCCGAGGTAGTACTCGCGTAGCGCATGCCGGTAGGACATCCGCATGCCGAGTCGAAGGGCGGTGAAACGCCAGCGCCAGGCGAGCAGCGCGATCTGCAGGACGAGCGCCGCGACCGCCGGCAACGCCCAGCGAGGGTCCAGCTGCGAGAGGTGCCTCCCGACCTCGCGCATGTCGAGCACCAGGAACAGCCCGAACAGCAGCCCGGTGCTCAGCGCCAGCTTCATCAGACCCTTCCGTCTCGCGGTCATCATCGCACGTTCGGGAGTGCCAACAGGTCGCGGTGGCCGACTTGCAGGCCAGTGCGCCCGGAACGCAGGTCCTCCAGGCGGCGTGTGCCCCAGTCCCGAAGCGTTCCCGCCTGTTCCGGAAACGTCTCCGCGGCGGCGTTCACCCAGCCGGCGATCAGCGGGCCGGCCAGCGGCAGTGACCCGGCATCGAGGTGCCAGGGACTGGCTTCGATCCAGACCCGGTACCCTGCCTCCCGGAACCGTGCCGCCGCCTCCGGGGTGGCCTTCGGTCCAAGTGCAGCCCCAAGTCCCTTGTCACGCTCCTGGTGGGCATTGACCGCGGCGCGCACAAAGGCGTCGCCGGGATCCGCTGCGGTCCAGGTCACTTCGCCGTCATAGCTGAGTACCAGCAGTACGGCGGTGCCGTGGCCGGCACACTCGCGCACCAGTCTATCCAGCCAGTCCGCGGAAACGAGATCGAGCAGGGCCGAGGCGGTCACGAGATCGGTCCCGGTCGCCGGCAGTGCCCAGTCCCGGAGGTCCATCCGCTCTGTCTGCAGGGTCAGCGTTCCGGCGCCGGACGGAGCCGCGATGCATCCCAGCAGCCCCGGGTCGTGATCCACTAGCGTCCACTGCTGCGGCGCCGGCAGCCGGGGGGCGAGGTAGCGCAGGTTGGATCCGGTGCCGGCACCGAGGTCTGTGATCTTCAGGGATTCCCGACCGCGGCACCACTCCACCCGCAGGCGCTCCACCAGCGGCTGCGAGCGCGCCGCGTGATCGGCGGGCTCGCGCAGGCTGAGCCAGTCGGCCGCGAAGCGCTCGTTCATGGTGTTCCCAGTTCCATCACGGCGGCCGCGAATTGGCCGGAGACCGCTTCCCAGGAGGGCAGGGACCGGACGTGCTCGCGTGCCCCGCGGGCAAATGTGGCGCGGAGCTCCGGATCATCCAGCAGCCGGCCCAGGGCCTCTGCAAGGGCGTCGACGTCGCCCGGCGTGACCAGAAGCCCCGCGCTGGCGGGAACGGTGGAGGGGATCGCACCCCCGTGCGTCGCAACCACCGGCAGGGAATGGGCCATCGCCTCGGTGAAGGCCATCCCGTAACCCTCATACCAGGAGGGCAGCACGAAGACGTCGGCGCGTCGGTACAGCTCGCTGAGTTCCCGCTCGGTGCATTCGCCGCGAATCTCCACCCTGCCAGCGAAGCCCAGCCGAGCGGTCTCCGCGCGGACGCGGTCGGCGAACAGCGGATCCCGGGCATCGCTGCCGGCGAGAATGCAGCGCCACGGCCGGTCGCGAAGCCGCGTCAGTGCCCGCAACAACAGGTCCTGCCCCTTGCGTGGCACCAGAGCGCCGACACAGAGCAGCATCGGTGTGGCCACCGCCCGCGGTGACGGACGCCCTGGCGCCGTTACGGTGATGCCGGGTGTCACGACCCGTATCGGGGGTGTCGGCCGCAGCCACTCCCGCAACCGTTCTGCGGTATGGGCGCTGGTCGCCACGAGGCCGCGGCAGGCGCTCAGTGCGGAGCGCTCCAGCACGGCGAGCTCCGCGGCCCGCTCCGGCGGCAGGCCCGTTTCCTCGCACAACGGATGGTGCACCAGACCGAGCAGGGTCAGACGCTGGCAGTGACGTCTGGCGGGTCCGGGTACCCCTCCGAGGGCAAGACCGTCGATGACCACCGTCGCTCCGCCGGGAAGGCCCGCGAGCGCCGCCTCGAGCGCCTGCTCCGCCTCCGCATCGGGGCCGGGGAAAACCCCCGTTAGGGAGTGCACCGTCACCGGCCTGCCAAGGGCGCGCAGCCCCTCGGCAATCCGCCGGTCGTAGATGTAGCCACCGGTTCGCTGATCCAGACGACCGGGCACCACCAGGTGGATTTCAGCGTGCGTCAAAGGGGCCCTTCGTAGCTGGCCCAGGCCACGTGCGATTCGTGCAGGGTCACCCGCAGCGCGGACAGTCCGGACGCCGAGGGTCCCAGCTTTCCGCGCTGGATCGCGTCGGCGAGGCGCGTCTGGATCTCGTGGGCGAGAACCTCCGTTGTGGTGTTGCGGTTCTCGAATTCCGGATGGTCGTCCAGATTGTGGTAGTTCATCGTCGCGAGGATCGCCGCGAGCTGCTGGCTGGCCAGGCCGATGTCGACCACCAGCCCGTCGTCATCCAGTCCCTCGCGGAGGAAGGTTGCGTCGACGACGTAGGTGGCTCCGTGCAGGCGCTGGGCCGGGCCGAAGACCTCCCCGGTGAAGCTGTGGGCAATCATGAAGTGGTCGCGGACGTTGAGGCTGTACATGGCGGCTCCTGTGGGCGGGACTGCGGGAAACGATCACAGACTGCGAGACCATCGCGCGCGCGCTTCGTTCGGGAACCGCGCGCTGCGCGGGTGCGCGGTCCCGGCACCTCATGGATGCCGGATCCGGTGGCACAGGGTGTCCCCGGGCGAGTGGGCGAGGGCGGCCAGCACCTCCGGGAGTTCCTCGAAGCGACTCTCGCCGGTGACGAGGATGTCCAGCGAGCCGTCGCACAAAAGCTGAAGAGCGAGGTCCATGCGCCGCCGGTAGTCCCAGCGGGCCTGCCGCTGTGCCGGAATGCGGCCCACCTGGCTGCTGCGCAGCACCAGCCTGCGGGCGTGAAAGTCCTCGCCGAGGGGCAGGGGCACCTCGCGGTCGCCGTACCAGCTGAGTTCCAGGATCGTGCCCTCCCGGCCGGCGACACGAAGGGCGTCGGCGAGCCCCGCCGGCTGGCCGCTGGCGTGGACGACCAGATCACAGCCCTCCAGGCCGCTGGTGTCCGCCTGGAATCCGAGTCCCAGGGCCGCCGCGACCGCTCCTCGCGCCGGGTTGGGGTCGACGAGTGTTACCTGTGCTCCGGGTACCTGTCGGCACAGCCAGGCCGTCAGGATGCCGAGCACGCCGCCGCCGATCACTGTGATCCGGTCTCCGGCCAGCGGCCCGGCGTCCCAGAAGGCGTTCACGGCCGTTTCCATGTTGGCGGCCAGAATCGCGCGCTCCGCCGGCAGACCGGGGGGAAGGGGGACCGCCGCCGCTTCCGGGAGCCGGTACCGATCCTGGTGCGGGTACAGGCAGAAGACATGTTGTCCGACACGGTCCGCGGGGCCTTCCACGATCCGGCCGACGCTGATGTAGCCATACTTCACCGGCCCGGGGAACTCACCCGACTGAAAGGGTGCGCGCATCGCCTGGTACTGGCTCGGCGGGACACGACCGGCGAACACCAGGGTCTCCGTACCCCGGCTGATCCCCGAA
>JAGTVE010000091.1 GCA_018224485.1 Thioalkalivibrio sp.
CAATCCGGACCGAGGTGGCGAACCTGGACGGTTACCGCATCGAGCCCGGTGCCTGGGACCTGATCGTCTCCGTGTTCTGTCACCTGCCGGCGTCCGTGCGCAGGACCCTGCACCGCGAGGTGGTCGCTGGGTTGCGCCCGGGCGGGCATTTCGTGCTCGAGGCCTATACCCCGGCACAACTGGCGCTGGGTACCGGTGGTCCGCCGGATGCCGCGCTGATGATGACGCTGGAGGCGCTGCGGGACGAGCTGACCGGCCTGCACTTCGAACAGGCGCAGGAGGTGGAGCGCGAGGTGCACGAGGGCCGGCTACACAACGGGCTGGGCGCCGTGGTCCAGCTTCTCGCACGCAAGCCCTGAGGGCGCCCGCGCCCGGACGCAGGGATTCGCGCAACCGATCGGGGTCGCCGTTTCCCAAGACGGTTCGCGCATCGCTATGATGTTGCCCCGGTTTACCTGAACCGAAGGAACATGTCCTACAGCACCTTCAGCCACCTGGTGGCAGACAAGTCCGACCTCTACCGGCGCATCATGGCGGCCTTTGTCGATGCCAAGGCGCACTTCACCGTGCACCTGCGCCCGGAAGACGTGCGCGAGCGCACCGGCATCGAGGCACTGGAGGAGGTGCAGGCAGCGCTGGCGCAGCTGGTCCACTGGGGCAATCTCGAGGCCGACCCGGACACCTCGCGGGTGACCAGCGTGGAGGAATTCTACCGGGCCCGTTTTCTCTACCAGCTCACGCGAGCCGGCGAGGCCGCCGAGCAGGCGCTGCAGGTCTTCGACCGGGAACTCGGACGCCGTGGTGCGCTGCAGGCGGTCGCACTCGACGACATCCGCCTGCGCCTGCGCTCCTTGCTGGAACTTTCGCGGCAGGCGCATCCCGACGCGACCCAGTCGCAGCTGCTGCTGCGTGACCTTACCTACGTCTTCTCGGATCTGGCCGAGAATGCCCGGGCCTTCATGAGCGGCCTGTCGCGCACGCTGGAGCTGCGCGGCGACGACCAGCAGGCCCTGATCGCCTACAAGGAGCGGCTGATCGGCTATATCGAGCGCTTCATTGGCGACCTGGTGACCAGCTCCGCCGAGATCGCAGGCACGATCCGTGCGCTGGACCACAACGAAGAGGCCCGCCGCCCGATCGCCCCGCTGCTGCGGCTGGCGGTCGAGCGCGAACTGGATGACCTGGCCCCCGATCCCGATGGACCGCTCGATCTCGAGGCCGCCCGTGCGGCGGAGCGCGAGCGGGCGACCGCGCACTGGGAAGGTCACTGGGAGGGTTTGAAGGCCTGGTTCCTGGACCGCCCCGAGCGGCGCTCACAGGCCAGCCTGCTCCGTGCACAGGCCCGGCGGTCGATCTCACAGATGCTCGAGGCGGTGCAGCGGCTGAACGAACGCCGTCTCGGCCGCAGCGACCGTTCAGCGGACTTCCGCGCATTGGCCCGCTGGTTCCTCGAGTGCGAGGACGACGATCAGGCGCACCGCCTGTGGCGGACGGCGTTCGGTCTCGGGCCCGCGCGGCACCTGGGCGTGGACGCCGAGACCCTGGCCCAGTGGCGCGCGGATCCCGTCCCGGCGAGCCAGCCCTGGCGCGACGCCCCGACATTGCGCATCAGCCCGCGGCTGCGCGCAACCGGCAGCTACCAGAAACGCGGGGCGATGCCCCGGCTGCAGCGGCGGGACCGCCAGCGGGCCTTCCTGGCGCAGCAGGTCTCCCGCGAGGCGGCCGAGCTGCGCGCGGCCCGGGCCGCACTGGCAACCGGTGAGACGCTGCGCCTGTCCGAACTCGGCCAACTGGAGCCCGACGCCTTCTCGCTGCTGCTGCAGCTCCTGGGCGATGCCCTGAGTCAGGCGACGCATGCCGACCAGCCGGTCACGGCCACCACCGGCGACGGCAGCCTGCGCATCGAGCTGGAGCCGCTCGGTCCCGACACGGAGGCGGCGATCCGCACCGCGGCGGGCACCCTGACCGGGCGCGACTACCGGCTCCGGATCACCGAACTCGAGGCCGCGTCCGGATGACGGCAGTGCCCCAACCGCTGCCGGACGTACTGGAACGCGCCCGGGCCGAGGAGCGCCAACGGGCACTGCGCGCGCTGCTGATGCGCCCACTGATGGATGCACGCCACCCCGCCTTCGTGCTGGTGCGGCGCCACCAGGGACCGCTACGCGAGTGGCTCGCCGCGGAAACCGGCTGGCACCTGCAGGTGGAATCCGGGTTCGCCCGCCTGTACAAGCGGCCGGCAGACCACCGGGACGCCACCCGCGGAGCGGCTCTTGGCAGCGGTGCCCAGACCACTGCCTTCAGCCGCCGGCGCTACGCCCTCCTGTGCCTGATCCTCGCCGACCTCGAGCGCGGCGACCAGCAGATCACGCTGGCCCGTCTCGGGGCCGGCCTGATCCAGGCCGCCGCCGACCCTGCGCTGGAGGCCGCCGGCCTGCGCTTTCGCCTGGACCATCAGGACGAACGCCGTGACCTGGTCGCGACCGTGCGCCTGTTGCTGGAGTACGGCGTGCTGGCCCGCGTCGCGGGCGACGAGGAGGCCTTCGTGCGCGACCACGCCGGCAGCGACGCGCTCTACGACATCAACCGGCGCATGCTGGCGGCGCTGCTGGTCAGCGTGCGCGGCCCCTCGCTGGTGGAAATGGAGGGGCCGTCCGCGGGTTTCGAGGCGCGCCTGCAGGCCCTGACCGAGGCCTTCGTCCCCGATACCCAGGAGGGCCGCAACCGGGCGCTGCGCCAAGCGCTGACCGCGCGCCTGCTGGACGACCCGGTCGTCTACTGGGACGAGCTGCCCGATGACGCCCGCCAGTACCTCACCAGCCAACGCGCGGCGATCACGCGGCGCATCGCCGAGGCCACGGACCTGGTTCCGGAGGCCCGCGCCGAGGGCATCGCGATGGTCGATCCCGGGCAGGGCCTGTCCGACCAGTCCCTGCCTTCCGAAGGGACCGAGGGCCACGTGACACTGCTGATCGCAGCGCACCTGACCGGGGCGCCGGAAGGGACCCGCTTCACCCTGGATACGCTCGCCGAGCAGGTTGCCCGCTGGCGCCCGCAATACCGGGGCTACTGGCGGCGCTCGGCGCTGACCACCGGCTCGGAGCGGGCGCTCGCCCGGCAGGCGGTGGAACAGCTTCGCCGTCTACGGCTGGTCGCGATCGCGGCCGATGACCGGATCCTCCCTTTGCCTGCGCTCGCCCGCTTCGCGGTGGAGGCGGCACGGACGCCGCAGGGCGGCACCCTCGAGGAGGCAACCGGTGCGACCTGAGCCTGCAGCCGCGAACTCCCGTACTCCGCAAGTCGTGCGCAGCGCCACCCGCCACGAGGGTCTCCAGCGATGACCGACCTGCCGCAACCCGGCAAGTCGCGCTGGCAGCCCCTGCGCACGGGGCTGGTGGAACTCTTCTATTACGACTACGAGGAATTCCATTTCCACGACGGGCGTCTGCTGTTGCGCGGCAACAACGGAACCGGGAAATCCAAGGTGATGGCGCTGACCCTGCCGTTCCTGCTGGATGGCCGGCTGAGCCCCGCCCGGGTGGAACCCGACGGCGACAGCAGCAAGCGCATGGAATGGAACCTGCTGATGGGCGAAGGCGGTGAGCGCCAGGGCTACGCCTGGCTGGAGTTCGGCCGCCAGGGTGAGGACGGCCCCGAGTTTCTGACCCTCGGCTGCGGCCTGAAGGCGGTGGCGCAGCGTGGTGTGCGCTCCTGGTTCTTCATTACGCCGCAACGGGTCGGCGAATCGCTGTTTCTGGTGCAGGACGGACGTACGCTAAGCCGGGACCGGCTGATCCAGGAACTCGGGTCACGGGGCCGGCCCTACGACCAGGCGACCGCCTATCGCAGGGCCGTCGACGAGCACCTTTTCCAGCTCGGCACCGAGCGCTACGAGGCCCTCCTGGACCTGCTGCTGCAGCTGCGCCAGCCCCAGCTGTCCAAGCGTCCGGACGAGTCGCGACTGTCCAACGCCCTCACCGAGGCCCTGCGCCCGCTGGATGTCGCGGTGATCGCCGACGTTGCCGAGGCCTACCGCAACCTCGAGACCGAGGCCGACGAGACCCGCGGCCTGGAGGAGGCCCATCACGCCGTCTCGGAGTTTTTGCACCATTACCGGCGCTATGCCGGCATCGCGGCCCGGCGCCGCGCCGGCGAGGTGCGCCGCAGTCACCGTGAGTACGAGGACACCCGGGCCCGTGTCGGTCACTGGCGCCGGACCCTGGAGGCGACCCGCGAGCGCAGCGCGGCGCTCACCGAGCGGGAGGCCCTGAACGAGGCCGCGGCGCAGGAGGCCGAGCAGCAGCGCCAGACCCTGCGCGACAGCCCGGCGATGCGTTCCGCCGAGGCCCTGCACGCGGCCGAGG
>JAGTVE010000092.1 GCA_018224485.1 Thioalkalivibrio sp.
CGGGATCATAGTGATAGCCCCAAAGCCTGCCCTCCACCTCGCGGACGCCCCGGATTGCGCGCAGGGTCTGCGCGTGTTGCCCGGAGATCAATGCGTGGCGGCCCGCGACCATCCGCTGTACGACGATATCCGGTGCCTCCGCCAGGAGCAGTGCCGCCTCCTGCTTGAGCGCGCTGGAGTAGAACAGGACGGAGGCCAGCAGGAAGACCATGGTTGTGTAGACCAGCAACAGACCCAGGTTGCGGGCCCGGCGCCGCGTCATCGAGGCCACGGTGTGGTCGAGCAGGTAGCGCTGCCGCGCCAGGGTCTGGTGCAGCTCAGTCATGGAGGTGCGCGGGCGGCCGGATCAGGCTCCCGGAGGGGAAGTGCTCCAGCGCGGCCGGGTGATTCTGAAAGGGCGCGAACCGGTCGGCGAGGGCGGGGTGGCGGGTGTAACGGGCCTCGGTGAACAGCGCCAGCCCGGTCAGCCGCAACTCGCGGACAAGCTCCTGCGCGGATGTCGTATGCGGACGGGCAACGGACTGTCCAAGGGTCGCGTGCACCAGCGACGCGCCCAGCGCAAGGATCCCGAGCATCACCAGCAGGATCGCACGGTCTCCCGGCCGCGATGCCTGTCTCTCCTTCGCCCTGCGCCCTTCCACTGCCGGCAACTCCGCATACGCACTCGATGCCGCTCATGCAGCGTTCGTGCCAGCGCCGGAATCCAGTGGCTGCGGGGCCCTCGTCTGCGCTTGGGTTCCTCGCGGTGCTGGATATCACGCAGGGTGCGGCAAATGCAGCATCCGGTTGCCGCGGAGGGCCTGTCCACTCCCGTCACGAGCCGCCCTTCGGCGCAGGGTGGGCCAGGCGCAGGCCCACCATCCTGGCCGGGTCGGCGTCTGGTGGGCACACTTCGGTTTGCCCACCCTGCGGACTTCTTTCACCGTCAGGGGTGGCGGAGTGCCGCAGTCAGGGGCGTGTTGTCCGGTCAGCGCTCGATGCGGTAGATGAAATCGATGCCCTGTCCCTCGGCGCTGGAGGTGGTCTCCACGCTCAGTGAGCGCGTCAGCTCGTACCTGAGCATCACCTCCGAACCGCCATCGAAGAGACCGATGCCGTAACTCAGCAACAGCCGCGGCGACAGATAGGTCCCGATGGTCAGGACGCTCTCGTCCAGGCCGGCCTCGGTGTCGAGCTCGACGTCGAGCCCCAGTTCGCTCCCGAGACGCTGGGTGATCAGGCCGGCCTGCTCGAGACCCCAGGCGGCAGCGGCGCCCGCGATCATGTTTCCGTCGCTCTCGGAGGCGCCGGACAGAGGCCGACCGGTCAGCAGGAAGGCCATCGCCTCGGTGTCGTCCATCGGGGGTTCGGAGAAGACCTGCGAACGCAGTGCGTCCGGGGTGCCGCCGATCTCCACGCCGACCACCACGTCATAGGCAGGCACCCGTCGCACCGCCCGCAGATCGAGCTGCGGTCTGTCGACCGGACCCTGGAAGATCACCAGTCCGCGTTCGATGCTCAGGTCCTGGCCCCAGGACTCGTAGCGGCCTTCCGGGACCTCGACGTCCCCAAAGAGCTGCAACGGGCGGCCGGGGAGGTCGACCAGATCGAGATCGCCCGAGAAGCGGGCCTCGAGGTCGAAGCCGTCAAAGCGCACCTCGTCGCCCAGGATCACGCGCACCCGGATGTCCATCGGCAGCGCGGCATCGGGCTCGGCCTCCTCGCCCACCACCACCTCGTCCCGCGATACCGAGACCGACCCCGGGGGCAGGTCCGGGGGCCGGATCATCGCCGAGGGGATCGCGACCTCTCCGCGCACCGTCAGCAGTTCGGGGCGGAAGTCGATGTTCAGTTCGGGGCTGATGCGCGCGCGGATGTCGGAGCGGTCCACCGCGAGGAAGCGCTCGCCCCGGATGCGGATCCCGGCCTGCGGCTGCTGGTCCCGAAGGCCGAGTTCCCCCTCCAGGTACAGGGACTCGCCACCGGAGCGCAGCTCGCCATCGAGACGCATCTCTTCCGCCGAGACCGCCTCGGCGACCAGCTGCGGGATCTCGAGCGTGATGCCGGCCTCGATGATCCTGGCGCTGAATTCCTCCAGCCGAACGTCGCCGCTCAGTTGCGGAGCCTCCAGCAGCCCGCCAATCTCGAGAGCCGCCAGCAGGCGCCCGCGCACGTCCTGAACCTCGCGCGACAGGGCCCCCGTCCACTCCAGGCTCTCCAGGCCGGCGCGGAGTTCGCCGTCGATGCGGTAACTCTCGCCCTCGGGGCGCAGCTGCATCACGGCGCGCGCGTCGCCGTCCTCCAGGAAGGACAGGCCGGCCTCGGCATCCACGCTGCGGTCGTCGACCCGAACCGCAAGCCGCAGGTCCCGATAGGGGATCGCCTTCATCTCGCCGTCGATCATTTGAAACGAGACCTGGC
Organism: Thioalkalivibrio sp.; assembly: GCA_018224485.1. GTDB lineage: Bacteria > Pseudomonadota > Gammaproteobacteria > Ectothiorhodospirales > Ectothiorhodospiraceae > Thioalkalivibrio. Next base: position 2,401 of record JAGTVE010000092.1, read on the forward strand.
CGGCAGCAGGAGGCACCTCCAGTTCGGCCTGCAGGCGCCCCGCTGGGTCCATTGAGCCGCGCGCGCGGGCAGTCAGCGTGCCCTCGATTGCACTCTCCGGGGGCAGCAGCGGAGACAGCCAGGCGAGGTCCGCGTCTTCCAGAGAGGCCCGTCCTTGTCCACCCGTGCGTTCGTCCCAGTCACCCTGGAGACAGAGCCGGCCATCTTCCCGGCCCAGGCAGAGCTCGCCCAGGGCCGCGCGCTCCGGGCTCGCGGTGACCCTCACCGGTTCGCGCAGGGTCCAGTCACCGGCCAGCGCATGCGCGATGTCCAGACGTTCCAGCCGCCCGTCCCAGCGGACCTGGTCGAGGTCGTAGCCACCTGATGCCCGCAGTTCGACACGGCCGAGATCGGCGGCATCCACCGCGACCGTGAGCCGGTGGTCCGAGGCCCGCCCATCGGCCGCGGCGCGGACCGCCTCGATGCTCTGCGCGGCGGCCTGGATGCCCGAGAGGCGCAGGTCCAGCTCCGCCGGGGCCTCCGGGTCCAGACCCGCGTCGAGCCGCAGCTGCAGGCCTTCCAGTCCGAATTCCGCATAGCGCAGCCCCGATCCCTCACCGGTCGCGGTGACCCGCGGGCTCTCCATCGTGCCGGAGAGCTCCGCATCCAGGCGGATCCGCCCGGCAAGCTCGGGAAGGATCCGGTGGAGTTCGGGGGCGTCCACTGCCAGCTCCAGCGCCAGGATCTCATCGACTCGACCCTTCGCGTTGATTCGATTGGCCCCTATGCCGAGGTCCAGGCGGTCGATCCGGATGCTCTGACCATTGACCACCACCGCGGCGATACCATCAACCGGCTGCCCGTCGACGCGGGCCGTGAGTTCGGTCAGATTGATTTCCGCCTCGATGTCGCCGGTCTCGAGGCCGAGGCTTCCATCGGCCTCGAAGCGAAGCCGGTCCAGCGCGAGCTGCCGTTCCGGGACGAGGAAGTCGAGGTCCAGTGCATCCGCGGATAGCGATAGCCAGAAGGGTGTCTCGGACCCCAGTTCGGCCTCGCCGGTGGCCTGCAGGATCCCGTCGGGACCCAGCCGCAGCAGCAACTCCTCGATGTCCGCGATCCCGCGTTCCACGCGTATCCGGCCGCGGCCCTCCAGATCCTGCCCGGCCACGCGTGCGCGAAGTTCGCTGATCTCCATTGAGGCCGCGATCGCCAGGAGCCGGTCTTCCAGGGCGAGTTCCGGGTCCTGTGGCAGCGAACCGGTGCTGTCGAGGAGGAGCGTCTCGATCCTGGCCTCGGGCTCCAGACCGAAGGCCTGGGTCGAGAGTCCGCGAATGCCGGCCTGCAGTTCCCAGGCCAGGGTCTCTCCGAGACCTACCTGGCCCCGGAGGTCGGCCTCACCGGCGTCGCTGCGCAGGTTCAGGGCCTCGATCGCGATCTGTTCCATCGAACCGCCGAGTGCCGCCTCGAGCTGGACTGCCGGCAGGCCGGTCAGCTGCGCGGCGGTGGCGGCCGTCGCGGTCCAGTCCTCGAGTCCCCCTTGCAGGGTGATCTCTCCGCCATCGATCGCGACGGCGGTCTCCGGGTCGATCCGGTATCCGAAGCCCGTCCATTGGTTGTGCAGGCGCACCTGCGGGGTGCCGAGCAGATCCTCCGCGGTGAGCCGGGTGTCCAGCGACACTCCGGCCTGCAGGCCGTGAGTGGCCACCAGCGATCCCAGCAGGTTGCCGTCGATCACCAGTTCGCCCTCGGCGTGCGTCGTCTCCAGTGCCGCCGCCAGCGCCTCCGGCAGGGAGGCGCGCCATTGCCCCTCGGCACGCACCGGGTAGGCCCCTGCGGGCCGCAGTTCGGCATCGGCCCGTGCCTCGACTCCCGGCATCACCAGTTCCAGGGCCGAAAGGCGCAGGGCCTCCGGGCCGGCATCGAGCCTCATGGCGAGCCGGTCCATTTCCAGCAGTGTTTCGCCATCGCGCAGCAGCAGCAGGTCCGCCAGCACGAACTGTTCGATCGCGACCGTTATCGGAAGCTCGATCGCCTCCGGCAACACCAGCGGTGCTGCCGGTTCGGGCGATTCAGGGGATTCCGTTGCGGGTTCCGGTAATTCGACGGTCAGGCCCGTGAGGCTGAGTTCGGGGATCCTCACGGTGAGCCTCAGCAGCGGGACCGCGCCGAGCTGGATCCGCCCCTGCTCCAGATGCACCCGCGTGCCGGCCGTCTCAACCTCGAGTCCGCTCAGCGATAGCCCGCGGAAGAGCGTTCCCTCGACCGTGTCGACGCGAAACTCCACTGGGGCATGACGCTCGGCCTGGGCAAACAGCCAGCGGGTGCCGTCCTCGGTCGCCACCAGCGCGACGGCGCCGGCCAGCACCAGCAGCACCAGGATCAGCACCCAGCCCACGAGACCCAGCGCGATTCTCGGCAAACGGCTCACAGGTCTGGTCCCATCGTGAAGTGGATCCGGAAGCTGTCCTTGGACTCGGGTGCGTGGGCGAGATCGAGACGTATCGGTCCGACCGGGGAGCGCCAGCGCACACCGAAGCCGCCGGCCCCCTGCAGATCGTAGTCGTCGAAGTCGTTGAAGGCGTTGCCGGCGTCGAGGAATACGGCGACGCCCCAGTTGCCCTCGCCGATCGGATGATCGTATTCGATGCTGCCGACCAGCAGGTGGCGTCCGCCGATCACGTTACCCTCGTCGTCCTCCGGACCGAGCCGCTCGAAGCCGAAGCCGCGGACGCTGGTGTCGCCGCCGGCGAAGAAGCGCAGCGAACTGGGCAGTTCCTCCACGCGCGCATTGCCGGTCAGTCCGGCCTCGCCCCGCAGGATCAGCCTCCCCGCGCCCAGCCCGGAGATCAGCTTGGCATTGCCGCGCAGCTGGGCGAATGTCACTGTGGAACCCAGCTGCTCCGCGGCGCCCTGGGCGAGCAGGTCCAATCGATATCCCTTGCGGGGATAGAGAAAGTCATCCGTCTTGGTGCGGTTGATCCGGTAGGAGGGAATCAGCAGCCTTGAGATGTCGCTGACCCCGCCGACGGTGAAGTCCTCGTACTCATAGCGGAGCCCCTGCGTCGTCTGCCAGCCCGACGGATGACGCTGGACGCGGCTGGCACCGACCTGGAAGCGGTCCGATTCGCTGGTGTCGGTATCTTCGGTGGTGTAGGAGGTGAACAGGTTCAGGGTGTCGTTCAATGGGTCAGCCAGCGGAATGTCGTAACTGAAGCCGATACCGGAACGTCTTTGCGACAGTTCGAGCTCGGCGTTGTACCGGTGTCCGCGCCGGTTCACGTAGCGACGGTCGATCCCAACCCCGAGGCGCGGGCCGATGTCAGTGGAATATCCGAGGCGGATTTCGTACGCGGTCCGCTTGCGTGGACCGACCTCGGCCCGGATCGGCACCTCCCCTTCCGACCGCTCATCCAGGAGCGGACGTACGCGCACCGTATCGAAGTAACCGCTGTCCCTCAGGTTCTTTTGGAGCTGAATGATCTGACTGGAGCTGTACGGATCGCCGCGCTCGAACGGGAACAGCCGGGCGACGAAGGCGTCGCGCAGGATCGCCTGCTCGAGCGTTAGGCTGCCGAAGCGGTACCGTGGCCCGCTGTCGAGCCGCATCCGGATCCGCGCCTCGTTCGACTCCGGGTCGACCAGGAGCCGGCTTTCGCTCTGTTCGGCGTCGAAATACCCGCGGTCCGCTGCGATCCCTATCAGGCGGGAGCGCAGGCGGTCGTGGGCATCATGCCGCAGCGGATCGCCCGGGGTGATGCCAGGATCCGAGATCACCGCCATGAAGACAGGATCGTCGGCGCCCTCGCCCGTGACCTGGACATCCACCTCGGCGATGCGCGCCACGGGCCCCGGTTCCACCATCACCTTCAGGTCCCAGCAGGTGTCGGTGCGGGCGATCTCGACATCGATCTCGGGCTGGTAGTGACCCAGCGCCCGCAGGGCCTGGCGGGCGCGGTCGGCCGCAGTGCGCGTGATCCTGAGTTCCCGGAAGGCCGGAAGCTCGCACTCGTAACGCCTCATGGGCACGAAGGCCTGGATGTTCTGCCGCTGTTCCGCGGTTCCACCCTCGATCTGCAGTCGCGGTCGGTCCTCGGCCATCACGGGCGAGATCGCGCTTAGCGTCAACAGCAGCGCCCCGGAGAGAATCCTGGCACGGTATCCTGTTCGCGGTCGGGCTCGCCTTGGTTGTTCGGGGTGCGTCATCGGGTCTGCGGGGGTATGTGGAGGGGACGGTTGGAAGCGACCGGCGCGGCCTGTTCACCATGACCCGTCCTGCACGGCCCCACCATGATAACGCGGATGGATCGCGCGTCGGGCGCACGGCCCGAGGGTGCGGCACCGCCCTCAGCGCCGTGTGCCGCTGTCGCCCCGCGGGAACACCACCAGGTGCGAGAAGTTCAGGCGCAGCCGGACATGATCCGACACCACGAAGTTGTCGTGACTGGGCGCAACGCACAGGATCTCCGTGCCGTCGCGCAGTCTCAGCGTGTACAGGAAATCCGCGCCACGGAACGCCTTCGACAGCACCTCCGCCTCGATCTCACCGTGCTCGTTGTCGAGCGCGATGTCGTCCGGACGCACCAGGACATCCAGGGCCGTGCCGGGAACGAAACGATCGGACAGCGGGCCGCGGATCCTGCCCAGTGCGGTCTCGACGCAGTCGTTCTCGCAGACCTTGCCGGGGATGATGGTTCCCTCGCCGACGAAATCGGCAACGAAGCGGTCGGCGGGCCGATGATACAGGTGATAGGCACTGTCCCACTGCGAGAGCCGGCCATTGTTCAGCACCGCGATGCGGTCGGCAAAGGCGAAGGCCTCGTTCTGATCGTGGGTCACCAGCATCCCGGTGGTGCCCTCGGCGCGCAGGATGGCCCGGACCTCGCGGGCGATATCGGTGCGCAGTTCCACATCCATGTTCGAGAAGGGTTCGTCGAGCAGCAGCAGTTCCGGCCTCGGTGCCAGCGCCCGCGCCAGCGCGATGCGCTGCTGCTGGCCGCCGGAGAGCGCATGCGGATACGCGCGCTCGTACCCCGACAGGCCGATCAGCCGCAGCAGCTCCCGGACCCTGCGGTCACGGTCTCCGCGGCCCCAGCGGCGGATACCGAAGGCAATGTTGCCGGCGACGTCGAGATGCGGGAACAGCGCGAAATCCTGGAACACCATGCCCACGCTGCGCTTCTCCGGAGGCAGCGTGAAACCCGGCCGGCTGACGCTCTCGCCGTTGAGGCGGATCTCTCCCCGCATCACGCCCTCGAAACCGGCGATCGCGCGCAGCAGCGTGGTCTTGCCACAGCCGGACGGACCCAGCAGGCAGCCGATCTGGCCGCGCGGGAGTTCCAGCGAGATCGCGTGCACGACGCGCTGGCCGGCGTAGCCGACATCGACGTCGTCGAGTACCACCTCCGCAGCGGCAGCGGGATTTCTGCTGGTGACGGTCATGCGCCTCGTGTGCCGGCCGGGACGGCGATCGGCTCTGCCTGGGCGGAGTCGCCGTTGCGCCGGCGCATCCGCTGTCCCGGACGGGATCGTTCGATGGTCAGACTGAGCAGGATAACCGGTAGCAGCCCGACCAGCACGATCGCCAGCGCGGCGCTCGATGATTCCGCCAGGCGCTCGTCCCCGGCGAGCTCGAAGGCGCGAACGGCGAGGGTGTTGAAGTCGAAGGGGCGCAGGATCAGCGTCGCCGGGAGTTCCTTTAGCACGTCGACGAAGACCAGGAGCAGCGCGGTCAGCAGCGTGCCGCGCATGATCGGCAGGTGCACGCGCGTCAGCGTGCCCAGCGGATGCACCCCGAGTGAGCGCGCGGCGTCGTCCATGCTCGGTTTTATCTTGCCCAGCCCGGCCTCCACCGTCTGCAGCGACACCGCAAGGAACCGCACCACGTAGGCGAACAGCAGTGCAAACAGGGTGCCGGACAGCAGCAGCCCGGTGGAGACGCCCAGCCGGTCGCGCATGAACGAGTCGAGTGTGTTGTCGAACCAGGCGAAGGGCAGCATCACTCCGATCGCGATCACGGTTCCGGGAACCGCGTAGCCGAGCCCGGCGACGCGTACCGCGATCCCGGTGATCAGCCCGCCCTGCATCCGCCGCGCGTAGGCCAGGACGAGTGCCAGCGCGACTGCGATCACCGCCGCCATCGCCGCAAGATAGAAGGTGTTGAACACGAGTTGTGCAAAGTCCGGGTTCATCCAGTGATCGATGGTGCGTGCCGCCCAGATCGAGAGTTGCACGGCCGGGATCAGGAAGCCGAAGAGGACTGGCAAGAGACAGGCGGCCACCGCGGCGCTCGCCTTCCAGCCGCGCAGGCGGTAGCGCGGCAGGTTGGAATACCTCGACGAGGTGTGGTGGAAGCGCGCCCGCATGCGCGACCATCGTTCGAGGAGGATCAGCGCGAACACGAAGCTGAGCAGCACGGCGGCAAGCTGTGCGGCGGCCGCGGGATCCGCAAGGCCGTACCATGTCCGGAAGATGCCGGTGGTGAAGGTCGGGATGCCGAAATAGGCGACCGTGCCATAGTCCGCAAGGACTTCCATCAGGGCCAGCGTCAGGCCCGCGATCACCGCCGGGCGGGCGAGTGGCAGCGCCACCCTGAAGAAACTGGCGTAGGGGCCGCTGCCGAGGGTTCGAGAGACCTCGAGCACGCAGACCGACTGTTCCAGGAACGTCGCCCGGGTCAGCAGATAGACATAGGGGTACAGGACCAGGGTCAGCATCAGCATCGCCCCGGTCAGCGACCGGATCTCCGGGAACCAGTACTCCCCGAAGCCCAGTCCGGTCAGGTCCCGGAACAGGCTCTGCACCGGACCGGCGAAATCGAGCATGCCGGTGTAGGTGTAGGCAATGATGTATGCCGGCATCGCGAGCGGCAGCATCAATGCCCACTGGAAGATGCGCCGGCCCGGGAACTCGCAGACGCTGACCAGCCAGGCCACCGGTACGCCGATCACCAGCACCCCGACGCCTACGCCGAACAGCAGCAGCAGCGAGTTGGCCACGTACTCGCCGAGCATGGTCTCGCGAAGGTGGGACCAGACCTCGCCCGCCGGAACGAAGACATGGGCGAATATCACGAGCACGGGCAACGTAAGGACCAGGGCAACGGTGATCGCAGTGATCTGCCAGATGCCGGGCCGCGCGAGACGGCCGGGAAGCCAGCGTCGGGGGGCTTGCGCAGGTTGAGAGGTGGCTTCCGTGATCATCGCCGCAAATAATAACCGTTCATATTCAGGAAGACACTGGGGCCGCCCCGGACGTGCCGCAAACTGCACGGCTTCCGCGGTTTTTCAGGACAGTGGAGCGCCGGTACCGGGCGCTGTGGTCGCAGGCAGCGACGGCCCGAGGGTTCCCGACACATACGAGGGCCGCTGGCTCGCCCGAAGGCGATGGAAGCCAGCGATACAGGGGAATCCGGCGATTCGGTCTCCCCTGGATTGCGGAGCCCCGCCTCGCTCCCATCGGAGGCCCGAGGCGGTGCTCCGCTGGCGAGGGCTAGCGCCAGCCCGCCCGGTCCATGATGCGGACGGCCTCTGCGTTGTATTCACCCAGCAGGGACAGGTTCAGGCTGTCTGCCTTGAAATCGCCGAAGCTGCGCAGGATTTCGCTGGCCGGCACCTCGGGGCGCACGGGGTACTCCTGGTTGGCCTCGGCATACCAGCGCTGTGCCTCCTCCCCGGTGAGGTACTCGATCAGCCGGGCGCCGTTTTCCGGATTCGGCGCGTGCTCGGTTACGCCGGCGCCGCTGACGTTCACGTGCGTTCCGCGGCCGTCCTGGTTCGGGAAGAACACGCCGATCTGTTGGGCTACGGCACGCTGGTCGGGATCATCCCCCGCGAGCATTCCCCCCAGGTAATAGGTGTTGGCAATGGCGATGTCGCAGACACCGGCCGCGGCGGCGCGGATCTGGTCGCGATCGCCGCCCTGCGGGGGGCGCGCGAAGTTCTCGACCAGGCCCTCGGCCCACTCGCTCGTGGCCTCGGCGCCGTTGCTGGCGATCATCGATGCGACCAGGGACTGATTGTAGATGTTCGAGGAGGAGCGGATGCAGATGCGACTGCGCCACTTCGGGTCCGCCAGTGCCTCGTAGGTTGATAGCTCGGAGGGGTCGACCGTGTCCTTGTTGTACATGATCGGGCGTGCCCGCAGCGACAGCCCGTACCAGTGCCCATCCACGTCCCGGAAGTTTTCGGGAATGCGCTCGTTGAGCACGGGGGAGTCGATGGGGGACAGCACTTCCGCCTGCTTGGCCTGGTGCAGGTTTCCCGCATCCACGGTGATCAGCACGTCGGCCGGAGAGTTGCGTCCCTCCAGGCGAAGGCGCTGGAGCAGCTCGTCGGCACGTCCGGTCAGGAGGTTGACCGTGACCCCGGTGTCCCGGGTGAAGTCATCGAGCAGGGGCTTGATCAGGTTTTCCTGGCGGGCCGAGTACACGTTGACCTCGCCTTCGGCGCTGGCCGAGACGGGCAGGCCGATTGCGGCGGCGAGCGCCGCGATGCCGAGAAGTCTGAGGGGGTTTCGAAACATTTCTGTCACTCCATAATGGGGTTGGTTCGCAAGTAACGAACAAGAACCATTGTTATTCGTATCCGTGTCTCAGTCAACAGTCAGGGAGGGCCGTTCCGTTATATTCACGCTGAGCAGGCGGGACTGGTAGTCTTGGATGATGAACGCGACGCCGCCGATCCCGCTGGAATCCCTCCCTCCCGCGGCGCGGGAGCGCGCCGCTTCCCTGCTGGACGAATTCCTCAATCGTGCGTCCGATTTGCCCGGGGACATGCCGGGGGCGGGGCTCGTCCTGCTGTGCAGCGACTATGTGGCGCAGACGAGCATGCGGCACCCGGAGTACGTGCTGGAGGCCCTCGACGCCAACGGCCGGATGCCATCGCGTTCCGACGAAGAGCTACGGGGCTGGCTTCGCGAGCGCCTGGCCGGGATCGCCGAGGAGACGGCGCTCAAGGACTGCCTGCGGGAATTGCGCCACCGCGAGCTCATCCGGATCGCCTGGCGCGATCTGCTCGGGGAGGCCGGTCTCGATGAGGTGATGCACGACCTCACGCGGCTTGCAGAGACCCTGGTGCAGGGGGCGCTCGGCTGGCTGGAGGAACAGTTGCAAAAGCGCTACGGGACCCCCCGTGACCACGAAGGGGCGGCGCAGTCGCTGATGGTCCTTGGAATGGGCAAGCTCGGGGGCGGCGAGCTGAATTTCTCGTCGGACATCGACCTGATCTTCGCCTACTGGCACCCCGGGGCCACCGACGGTCACCGCAGCATCGAGAACCAGGAGTTCTTCCAGCGCCTGGGGCGCTCCCTGATCGCGGCGCTGACCGATGCGACGCCCGAGGGCTTCTGCTACCGGGTCGACATGCGCCTGCGGCCCTTCGGCGACTCCGGACCCCTGGTGATGCACTTCGACGCGATGGAGGACTACTACCAGGGGCACGGGCGCGAGTGGGAACGCTACGCGCTGATCAAGGCCCGTGTGATCGCGGGTGAGCCGGCCGCCGGCGAGCGCCTGATGGAGAAGCTGCGCCCGTTCATCTACCGCCGCTACCTCGATTACGGCGCCTTCGCGAACCTGCGCGAACTGAAGCGCATGATCAACGAGGAGTCGGCGCGTAGGGAACGGGTGGAGGACATCAAGCATGGCGGGGGCGGCATCCGCGAGGTCGAGTTTGTGGGCCAGGTCTTCCAGCTGATCCGCGGCGGACGCGATCGTGCGCTGCAGCGCCGTGACCTGCTCGGGGTCCTGACCCTGCTCGGCGAGCGACAGCTCCTGCCTCCCCACGCAGTGGACCAGCTGATCACCGCCTATCGCTTCCTGCGCCGGGTGGAGAATCGGCTGCAGATGCAGAACGATCAGCAGACCCACAGGCTCCCGACGCATCCCTTCGACCGCACGCGGCTCGCCCTGTCCATGGGTTTTACCGATGAGGCCTCCTTCGAGATGGCCCTGCTGCGGGAGCAGCGACGGGTGCAGGCGCAGTTCGAACAGGTCTTTTCGGCGCCCCAGCGGGAGAATGGGGACTCCCGCGAGGGCGCCCCGGAGACCCGGCGCACGCGGATGATCGGCCAGCTCTGGTCCACGGAGCTGGATGAGAAGGAGGCGCTGCCGCTGCTCCGGGACATGGGTTTCGACGACCCGGTGGCCGCATACGAGGGTATCCAGCGCCTCCGGGACAGCCCGGTCACGCGCAGTCTCTCGGAAACGGGGCGGCAGCGCCTGGATCGGCTGATGCCGCTGCTGCTCGGGGCGCTGGCCGAACTGGACGCTCCGGATCCCGCGCTGCCCCGCGCGCTGCAGCTGGTGAAGACCATCGCGCGCCGCTCGGTGTACCTGTCGCTCCTGGTGGAGAACCCGCTGGCCCTGTCGCAGCTGGTGAAGCTCTGCGACGCGAGCTCCTGGATCAGCGATCAGCTGACGCATTATCCCCTTCTGCTGGACGAGCTGCTCGACCCCCGGGCCTTGTATGCGCCGCCGGGGCGCGGGGGGCTGAAGGAAGTACTGGACCACGAGCTCGCCCAGGTTCCGGTCGATGACCAGGAACAGGTGCTGGACCGCCTGAGGCAGTACAAGCAGGTGCAGACCCTGCGTGTAGCCGCGGCGGACATCATGGGATACCTGCCGCTGATGCGAGTCTCCGATCACCTCACCTGGCTGGCCGAGGTGCTGCTGGAGCGGGTGCTGGAGCTCTCCTGGAACCTGATGGTGGAGCGCCACGGTGAGCCGTGGTGCGGGCCGGAGGGCTCCCGGCGCCGGGCGCATTTCGCGATCATCGGCTACGGGAAGCTTGGCGGCCTCGAGCTGGGCTACGGTTCCGATCTCGATGTGGTCTTCCTGCACGACAGCGACGGAGAACCCGCCCGTACCAGCGGCCCGCGGGTGATCGAGAATTCGGAGTTCTTCGGCCGCGTGGCGCAGCGGGTGGTTCACCTGCTCGGCGCCTTCACGCCCGCCGGGCGGCTCTACGAGGTGGACACCCGGCTGCGGCCCAGCGGTCTCTCGGGTCTCCTGGTCAGCAGTCTGGATGCCTTCAGGCGCTATCAGGAGGGGTCGGCCTGGACCTGGGAACACCAGGCACTGGTGCGCGCGCGGTTCGTTGCCGGGGATGCCGACCTCGGTGAGCGCTTCGCCAGGGTGCGCCGGTGGGTCCTGGCGCGTCCGCGCGATCCGGCGGCGCTGCGCACGGAGGTTGTGGAGATGCGCGCCAGGATGCTGGCGGAGCATGCATCGCGCGATCCTGAGGTATTTGATCTGAAACGCGACCGCGGTGGTATTACTGACATCGAGTTCATGGTTCAATACTGGGTTTTGTCCAACGCGCGACGGCATCCGGAGGTTTGCGACTGGCCCGACAAGGTGCGGACGCTCGACGTTCTCGGAAGCGCGGGCGTGATCACGCCGACCCTGGGCGCCGCCCTGGCCGATGCCTACCGCGACATGCGGAACCGGATCCACCGCCTGACGCTGGCCGGCGACAGCACCCGCGTGAGCAATCCGCCCGAGGATCTGCGCGCGCTGCGGAAGCAGGTGATGGACAGCTGGGATGAGCTTCTCGGGGACGTCGCGGCCGATACCGCGGCGCCCGGGGATACTGACTGAGGAGAGACCGACGATGTCGATGGCGGATCGCGACGGAGTGATCTGGATGGACGGGAACATGGTGCCCTGGCGCGATGCGCGCACCCATGTCCTGACGCACACGCTCCATTACGGCATGGGCGTGTTCGAGGGTGTGCGCGCCTACGAGGCGGAGGGGGGTACCGCGATCTTCCGCCTCGAGGATCACACGCGAAGACTCTTCAACTCGGCACGCATCCTCGGGATGCGTATGCCCTACGGCGCCGACGAGATCAGCGCGGCGCAGGTCGCCGCGGTGCGCGAGAACGGGCTCAATACCGCCTACATCCGGCCGATGTGTTTCTATGGTGCGGAGGGCATGGGGCTCAGGGCGGACAATCTGGAGGTTCACGTGATCGTCGCGGCCTGGACCTGGGGCAGCTACCTCGGCGAGGCGAACATGACCCGGGGGATTCGCGTGAAAACCTCCTCCTTCAACCGTCACCATGTCAATGTGACGATGTGCAAGGCAAAGGCCAACGGCAACTACATGAATTCCATGCTGGCTTTGCAGGAGGCGATCTCCTGCGGCTATGACGAGGCGATGCTGCTCGATACCGAGGGCTATGTTGCCGAGGGGAGCGGTGAGAACATCTTCCTGGTCCATGACGGGGTGTTGCACACGCCGGACCTGACCTCAGCCCTGGATGGCATCACGCGACGGACCATCCTCGCGCTGGCGGACGAGGAAGGCCTGCGGGTGATCGAGAGGCGGATCACCCGCGACGAGGTCTACATCGCCGACGAGGCCTTCTTCACCGGCACCGCCGCGGAGGTCACGCCGATTCGCGAGGTGGACGGCCGGCTGGTCGGCGAGGGCACGCGAGGCCCGATCACCGAGCGCCTGCAGTCGCTGTACTTCGATGTGGTCAAGGGCAGGCACCCGAAGCACGAGGCCTGGCTGACCTACGTCTGAGACCCATGCTCCACCAACAACAGAAGCGAAAAGGAGAGGGCACGATGCCGAACCCCCACACCGCCGAGCAGCAGGAGCGTTTCAAGCCGGCCAATGCGGAGACCACGGTCACCGTGCACCGCAGCCAGCTTCCCCTGAACTGCCCGACCCCGCAAACCGCGTTGTGGGCCTCGCACCCCCGCGTCTATCTGCCGATCGACGAGTCCCCGGACGGGCGCATGCGTTGCCCGTACTGCGGAACGGTGTACATTCTGGAAGACTGACACCCACTGGTAGCCGACAGCATGGATTCCATCGTGACCCCGGGACGCGTCGTCGTCGTGGAGGATGATGTCCGCATGGCCCGGGCACTGGAACGCTACCTGCGCCGCGACGGCCACATCGTAAGCCGCGTTTCCAGCGGTCCCGCGCTGCGTCAGGTGTGCCGGGAGAACGACGTCGACCTCGTGCTGCTGGACCTCAACCTCGGTTCCGAGGACGGGCTGGATCTGGCGCGTGAACTGTTGCGCTCCACCAGCGCCGCCGTGATCATCGTGACCGGGCGCGTCGACCTGCAGGACCGCATCACGGGGCTGGATGCCGGTGCCGACGACTATGTGACCAAGCCCTTCGATCCGGAAGAGCTGCTCGCCCGGGTTCGGGCGGTGTTGCGGCGTCACTCCCTGAGTCCGCCTCCGCGCGCCCGGGCGCGGGTGGGACCCTACATGCTCGAACGCGACGACATGACCCTCTCCCGCGAGGACGGGCACATGGTGCGGATCCGCTTCACGGACACGCAGGCACGCATCCTGTTGCAGCTGATGCAGAACCCGGGACGAACAGTGACCCGCGAGGCGCTGTGCAGCCGCGAGGTCAAGCCATCGGAGGACCGCAGTGTGGACGTGCACGTGGCGAACATCCGTCGCAAGATGCGGGAATCGGGGATCGACGACCTCGCGATCCTGCCGGTGAGGGGCGTTGGCTACCGTATCCACTTGACGGGTGCATCGGCCGCAGACCCCTCATGACCGTGAGGCCCGGGAACCTCGGCGACGGGCCCCGTCGGTCGAGTACGGAGCGGGGGCAACGCGGGCTGGGGGGGCGCGCGTGACCGCGGCGCGCCAGGACTCGGTCGCCGAGCAACCCGCCCGCAGCGATTCCGCATTGCGTGAGGCGCAGGCGATTGCGCGTCTCGGGAGCTGGGGCCTGGACTACGTGACCGGCGAGCTCGTCTGGAGTGACGAGACCTTCCGCATCCTCGGCATCCCGCCCGGGTCCGTGACGCCGACGCTGGAGCTGTTCATCACTCTGGTGCACCCGGAGGATCGAGCCGCGGTGCGTCAGGAAATGGAGTCCGCGCGCCTGCGCCCGGACGGCGGTTACTCGATCGAGCACCGGGTGCTGGGCTGGGATGGCGTGCAGCGGTTCGTGCGCGAGCGGGGCCGGGTCCGGTTCGACGTTCGCGGCCGACCCCTCAGCATCTCGGGGACCGCGCTGGATCTTACCGACCGCATCCACGACGAGGAGGATCTCCGGCAGCGGGAACGGCTGGAGAGCGGACTGCTGGAACTCGCGGCGATGTTCCTCCAGCGCCCCGGCCTGGGGATGAACGGCCTGATCGACAAGGCCCTCGCCCGCATGGGTGAGCTGACCGGAACCGATCGGGCCTACCTCTTTGACGTGGACAGCGAGCGAAGGACCTTCAGTAACACGCACGAGTGGACCGCCGGGGGAGTCGAGGCGGTGATCCATATGCTTGGGGATGTCTCCTGGGACGTCGTGCCGGAATGCGCCCGCATGCTCAACGCTGGCGCTCCGGTGGTGATCCCGAGCGTCTCCGAACTCCCCCGGTACCATCCGGAGCGGGCGTTTCTGGAGGCCCAGGGCATCCGTTCGATGCTTCTCGTTCCGGTGATGGAGGGTGACTCCCTGAACTGTTTCGTAGGCTTCGACGCGGTCAGGAATGAGCGCGACTGGTCCTCGGCCGAGGTCCGCTTTCTGCAGGTCTTCGGCAGCCTGATGATCAGCACGATCGAGCGTGACCGTGCCTATGCGGACATGATGGCGGCAAGACAGCGCGAGATGATCGGTCACCTGGCCAGTGGCGTGGCCCACGACTTCAATAACCTGCTCGGCGTGATCGACGCGAACATGTACTACCTGCACGAGACCGTCGGGGGTACCGGGACGGACCCCGAGATCAAGCAGGTCCTGGAGGAGACCCAAAGCGCCATCGGGCAGGCCAAGGTGGTGACCTCGGGCATGCTGTCGCTGAGCCGAACCGGGGGATTTGCCGCAGAGCGGGTGGAGGTGGAGGCCGCGATCTCCGGACTGGTGCGCATCCTCAAGCACATCCTGCCCCCCGAGATCCGGCTCGAGGTCGCGCTGGAACCGGAGCTGGCGGCCTGCAGCAACGGCGGCTTTCTGCAGGCGGCAGTGCTGAACCTGGCGCTCAATGCCCGGGACGCGATGCCCGACGGGGGCCGGCTGCGCATCGGGGCGTCCCGGGTGGACGGCCCAGGCTCCGCCGCCGTGGCCCTCGGTGATACCGAAATGCAGGACCTCGTGCAGTTGTGCGTGGCCGACTCGGGTTGTGGCATGGATCGCGAGACCCTGGACCGCCTCTTCGAGCCGTTGTTCTCGACCAAGGCGCAACAGCGTGGCCACGGCCTCGGTCTGTTCATGGTGCACGAGTTCGTCCTGCGTTCCGGTGCCCGGCTGGAGGTCGACTCGCGGGTGGGAGAGGGCTCCGAGTTCCGGCTTCTGCTGCCCGGATGGAACGAGTCCAGCACGTGCACCCGATTCCGGGAACCCGCGGTCGACGCGCTGACACTGGACGCGCTGCGCGTACTGGTGGTCGACGACGATCCGCGCAGCCGGGATTCGGTGCGGCGCCTGCTGGAGATGGATGGTGCGTCCGTCGCGACGGTGGATAACGGGCTGGCCTGCCTGGAACGCCTGCGCCTGGAGCCCGGCTTCGACCTGGTGCTGTCGGACGTGTCGATGCCGGTGCTGGACGGTGCGGAACTCTGCCGGATCCTGCGCGACCGGCACCCCGTACTGCCATTGATCCTGATGACCGGGCAGGCGCCGGCGGTCTTTCCAGGCACGCATCTGCCCGGCAATCCCGCGGTATTGCGCAAACCGCTCGATCTGCAGGATCTGCGCGCGGCCATCGGCCAACTGGAGCTCTGCGCCGATCGCCACTAACCGTCATGGCGCGTGGCCACCCCTTACGATGAACGTCCCCCTCCCCGCGTGCGGGGACAAATCCGCTCCCGTGCCTTGTGTCTCCGTCGGTTCAGAAGCGGAACTCGACGCCCAACCCCACTGCGGCGGTCTCGTAGCGCTCGGGATCATCCTCATCGCGCGGCCAGAAATACCCTCCGATCAGCTCCCCGATGATCCAGTCGCGATAGATCGGCCGACTGTAGGTCACGCGCAGACCATACTCCCGGACCAGCACCGCTCCGTCCGTGTCGCCGTTCCCGAGGAGTTCGAGGGAGAGTTCCCGCTCGCGCCCGAAGGTCCGGAACAGCCCGAGGCTGGTCGACCATTCCAGGCCGTCGGTCTCGGTTCCAAAGGTCGCGGAGTTGCGCCACCGGAACGCGGTGTCCGGGTCCAGCGCCAGGGCGTAGTTGAGTCCCGTGGTGGTGCCCAGGCCATCCGCCACTGCGAGAAACAGGGTCTGGCGATAGTCGATGTTGGAGGCGTCCGTCAGCCACCAGGTCTTGCGGTAACGGGCCTGCCCGTAGAGCTTGTAGCCGCCGCGGACACCCAGCCTGAGGTCCAGGTTGTCGCGCAGCATCCGCCCGATGCCCACGAAGAAGGTCTGCTCCTCGCTCCTGCTCTCAGGCAGCAGCGACTGCTCCCGGCCGAAGGCCTCGTCCTCGTCCCGGATCAGCTCCTGCTCGTTGTCGCGTCCAATGAAGAGGTAGCCCCATTCACTGACATTCGGCATGTGTACCCGAAGCCGGTAGCGGAAGTCCGTATCCACGCCCTCGTCCTCGCGGTAGAGCACGCGCGTGCGCAGCAAACCGGATACGCGTCCGCTCTCTTCGAAGGGCTTTTCGCCGAACCAGCTGTCAACGTTGGTCACCAGCCAGTAGGCGCTGCCGTGCAGACCCTCGCGGGTGATTTCAAGGGCACGGATCTCCGCCTGCTCCTCCGGTTCAGCGTCCCCGCCGCCATTGACGTCTTCAGCGAGGACCGGGGCGGACAGGAGAAAGGACCCGAGAAGCACGGCGCACAACGCCTCCCTGGGGGGGGATGCGCGAGATTCGGTGCCCATGGAGCACAGCCAGATGCGCCGGAGAAAGGCGGGCAGGTGAAGGAATGCCGGTCCCGTTTCAGGCTTGTTCAACGCAGCACCGGCGTGTCTTGCGAAGCGATCTGGTACCGAACCTCCCGCATGGCCCGTTAGTGTACATCGTGCGTGGCGTGGGCTCTGTGCCCGGCCGCACCCTGCGGCTCGGGAAGCAGGGGTTCCAGCAGTTGCAGGGTATGCTCGGTGGCACCGCTGTTGGCGTCGATCACCTCTTGCGCCCTCGCGACCTGTGCACGGCCCGCCCCGGGGTCATCGAGGAGCCGCTCGAGTGCCCGCAGCAGATCGTCCGCGTCCGTGACCTGGAGGAGGGCACCGGCGTCCCGCAGCTGCTCGACCATGTCCGCGAAGTTGCGGGTATCGGGTCCGATCACGACCGGGCATCCGGCCGCGACCGGCTCGAGCGGGTTCTGACCGCCCTGGGCAACGAGGCTGCCGCCGACGAAGGCGGCATCGGCCAGGGCATAGAGCGCCGCGAGTTCTCCCAGCGTGTCGAGCACGATCACCTCGGCAGAGGTCCCGGCGGTGTCGATTGCGGAACGCGCGATCACGCTGAAGCCCTCCGACCGGGCGAGCGCGATGACCTCGGAGCTGCGTGCCGGATGGCGTGGGGCGAGCAGCAGCTGGATTCGGGCGCCGCGGCGGGCCGCCTGCAGCCGGCGATGAACGTCCAGCACCAGCGCCTCCTCGCCGGGGTGGGTGGAGCCCGCCAGCCAGAGCTGTTCGGAGGCCAACCGGCCGCGCTCCAGCCCGGGCTCGGGAGGCGCCGGCGGCAGATCGAACTTCAGGTTGCCGGTGACCTCGACCCGTGCCGCGCCGAGATCACGGAACTCGCGGGCATCGCCCGGACCCTGGGCCGCGACCCATTCGAATGTGCCGAGCAGCGGCCCGTAGAGCCGGCGGAACCGGCGGTAGGTGGCGCGCAGCCCCGGGCTGAGCCGCGCATTCACCAGCACGGCTGGAAGGCCCGCGAGGTGTGCCTGACGGACCAGGTTGGGCCACAGCTCCGTCTCGATCAGCACCAGCGCTCGGGGGCGGCCCCTTCGGATGAAGCGGCGCATCAGGACCGGGGAGTCCAGCGGCAGGTAGCGGGCATCGACGGGCAGCCCGGCCGCGCGCATGCGCTCCGCCTCCGCGCGGCCCGCAGGCGTGACCGTGGTGAGCAGCACGCTCAGGGTGGGGCGGGAGGCGGCCAGGGCGCGCAGAAGGGTGCCGGCGACCCGCATCTCGCCGAGGGAGACCGCGTGGATCCAGAGGTCGGGGTGCGGTGGCGGGGGCGCCCCCAGGGCCAGCCGCTCGCCGAGGTGCCGACGGTAGCCCGCCTCCCGGCGCGAGCGCCACAGGAAGTGCAGGAGCGCCGCCGGGATCAGCAGGTGGATCACGAGGTTGTAGCCCAGGCGCGTGAGCGCCGGTCGCCACTGCCGCTCCACGACTCAGCGGCCTCCGCCGCGCGCGGCCCGTATCCCGAAGGTGGCCCTGATGCTCACGGGGATGGTGCACCTCCCCTCCCGGGATCTCCGCGCCTTCATGTTCGCGCTGTCTTCCGGCGCTGCGCTGACATCTTCCGGGCTCATGACTGCACCCATCGGGATCGGGGGATCGAGCTTAGCAAGAAACGGGGCCGACTGGCGGTTCCGCCGCGATCCGCGGCAACCTTTGGCGCCGGTGCCTTATACTGCGAGTGTTACACCGGCGGAACGGCGACGCTTGTGTGCTTCGGCTGAAGAATCGGCATGCCCGGTCCCGGAGCTTGTGCAGTGCCTGGCGGTGCGGGGCACGACGTCTCCGGCGCTCCGGCAGCGCACTGCTAGCGCGCGCGTAGCGACGCGGTTACCGAGCCGGGCGGGGTATCCAGGGCCGGGGTGTGAGATGGAATGGAGGTTGCAGCGCAGCGGTCGCGCTTACCTGATCCACGACGAGGCCCTGCAACGGGCGCCGGAGCCGTGGATGTTCGACCCCGGGAGCCTGAGGCAGCGCGGCTACTGCGCCGGCGAGGTCCACGCGGGCCGCGGTCGGGTACTGTTCTGCGATCCACCGATTCCCGGCTCCGGCGGGCAGTGGGCGCTGCGGCATTATCTGCGCGGCGGTTCCGTCGCCCGGATCCTCGACGACCGCTATCTCTGGACGGGCCTGAAGAGGAGCCGGCCCTGGCGCGAGTTCATGCTCACGCGGACGATGCGCGACGAGGGCCTGCCGGTGCCGCGTCCCGTCGCCGCGCGGCTCACGCGGCATGGGCTCTACTGCCGCGCCGATCTGATCACGCAACGCGTGCCCGACGCCCTTTCGCTGCATCAGCGCCTGCGCGAGGGATCAGTCGGCGCAGCCGACTGGCATCGTGTCGGGGCAGGCATCCGGCGCTTCCACGACGCCGGCTACTGTCACGCGGATCTGAACAGCCGCAATATCCTGATCGACGTCTGTGACCGGGTCTGGCTGATCGACTGGGACCGCGGGTGCTGGCGCGCCCAAGGCGCCTGGACGCGGCGTAATCTCGAGCGGCTCCGGCGGGATCTGGAGAAGCGGCGGCGTCTGCACGACCAATGGCAGTACGCGGATCCGGACTTCGAATCCCTGCTGCGGGGCTATACCGACCCGCGTTCGGCGTCCCCGGCGCACGGCTCGGACGCCTGAGCCGGGCCGCGCTCCCGGTGCGCCCGGCCGCGGATCGGTTCTGAACGCGCCAGCGTGGTCAACGGGCCCCTGCCGAATACCGGCGGACACAGCGCGGGTGCAAATCAATGGATTCGTGCCCACCAAGGGCAACCGCGTCGCGCAGCTGTGACTCCAGGGAAAATGCCGGTTCTCTCGAGCCGGTTGGACCGGCATTCAGGGCATCTTTATTCCCGATTGGCGCGAATCCTTCGCGGCGAGTGATTCAGTCATGGCGAGCGTAGCGGGGCAATTCATCGGGGCCTTGGGAAGCCCCTGCGCCATGGATCGCCGCGGGCCTCTGGCCCGCGCGATGACGACGCTTTGTCGCTGCGGAGGATTCTTGCCCATCAAGTCTTCATTTCCACTCAACATGATCGTGAAAATGTAGACGGCTGCCGCAGTCCGTGCAGTTGTAGCGATAGCCCCGTCGGGTCACCAGGTAATGTCGCCGGGGCCCCAGGCGATGCGCACGGCATTGGCATTTATAAATATAAACCCGGCTGCGGCGGCCGGTGAGCGGCGTACGGTGCGTGATTGTAGGGGGAAAGCCCAGTACCGCCATGATTTCCTTCCATTCGGGGCCGTGCGGGCGCACGCGCCCGGGACCGTACCGGCGGTAGACCAGGGAATGCGCCACCTCGTGGGCGACGGTTGCGGGAAAGTGGGCATCCCAGTCCAGCCGAAAGGCCTCGGGGTTGAAACGCAGCAACTCTATTCCAGCACGGATCCGCCATTGACCAGCGGCGCGCCCGCGCAGGTCCAGGCAGACCTCGGGCACCGGCGAGGATCGCATGATGGAATAAAATCGGGTTGCCGCGGCACGGATCCCGTTCTGCTGTTTTTCGTTGAGCCCGGTCTTCATGCACTGATCCTTTTTTGAAGCAGACCTGTTGTTTATTCTTGCGAATTTTATTATGTTATCGCGGATATCTTTCAAGCCGTGAAGGCCTTGATCCTGTCGAACCGCATACGAGGAGCATTAATGAGTGCCGTAAAGAAAAGCGTCAATGAACTGAGTTCCGAAGAACTGTACGCGCTGGCGCGTGAGCGCGAGCAGCAGGAGGCGGAGCGCCGGGAAAACGAAATCAAGGAGAAGCTGGGTGAGTTGAAGGCGAAGCGCAAGGAACTCCTTGCCCGCCACCGCAAGGAACTGGCCGAGATCGACCGGCAGATCCAGGACATGGGGGGCGCGGTGCCCCGCGCCCGCAGCACGCGCCGGCGCCGCGCCGGTGGAGAGACGATCAGCCAGAAGCTCTGTGACATCGTGGCCACGCGCCCGGAGATGACCGTCAGCGAGATCCGTGACGAGGCCGAATCCTCGGGAATCGAGACGAAGAACATCAGCCAGACGCTGGCCTACCTGAAGCGCCAGGGCCGGCTCAACTCACCCCGGCGCGGCGTGTATTCGAGCATCTGAGTCCGGATCGGACACGGCCGGCGGACCGCGCGGGGCACAAAGGGGCGTCCTTGTCGGGATGCCCCTTCTGTGTGGAGGGGCCGGATCACGGGCTGACGGAAGAGGTTAAGGCCGGTGCGTCCCGTTCCGAAACGGCGATCCGGTCCCGGTCGGAGTACACCGCGCTGCGCCCCTCCAGCCAGCGCTGAAGTTCGCGTCCGGCCACCTCGCGGCGCCAGCCGCGCGCGAGACGGGCATCGCCATC
>JAGTVE010000093.1 GCA_018224485.1 Thioalkalivibrio sp.
GATGTTGCGCTGTACTCGGGCGAAGGCCCCGTGCCGCTCGGCGACGTGGCCGAGCGTCAGCGCCTGTCGCTGTCCTATCTTGAACAGCTCTTTGCCCGCCTGCGCAAACACGGCCTGTTGCGCAGCAGTCGCGGGCCCGGCGGCGGCTACCGGCTGAGCCGGCCTGCCGGGGAGATCTCGTTGGCCGAGGTGATCTCCGCTGTCGACGAACCGGTCGATGTGACCCGTTGCGGGGGGCTGGTGAACTGCAACCAGGACTCCCGGTGCCTTACCCACGACCTCTGGGTCGAGCTCAGCCGGCAGATGGACCAGTTCTTCAGCAGCCGCACCCTCGCCGATGTGCTCGAGCGGCGGCGCGGGGTGCGCGGCACTGGCGGGGAGCACGATGCCGACGCCGCCCGGCGGGGATCGTCCTCGCAGCGGACGATCCCGATCGTGCCGGTGGGCGAGGCTTCGGCCCCGGTTTCGGAGGCCCGCGACGCCTGAGCCGGCACCCGGCCGCGTTGCCGGCCTGGGGTTCAGCGCCGGGAGGCCGGTCGCCTTCATTGCCGCGGCAGGAGGCTGCCGCTAGACTACCCCGCGATCTCAGCTTCATCCGCCGCCCTAACGGGCGGCCGAGCCCATTTCCGCTTACCAGGAGACTGTCCGTGGCCGAGGAACGCACCCTGTCCATCATCAAGCCCGATGCCGTCGCGAAGAACGTGATCGGGGAGATCTACAGCCGCTTCGAGAAGGGAGGGCTGCGTATCGTGGCGGCGCGCATGCTGCATCTCTCCCGGGACCAGGCCGAGGGTTTCTATGCGGTGCACCGCGAGCGGCCCTTTTTCAACGACCTCGTCGAGTTCATGATCTCCGGTCCGGTGATGGTGCAGGTACTCGAGGGCGAGAACGCGATTGCCCGGAATCGGGAGATCATGGGTGCGACCAACCCGAAGGAAGCGGCGCCCGGCACGATCCGCGCGGACTTTGCGACCAGCATCGACGAGAATGCCGTACATGGATCGGATGGCCCCGACACCGCGCGCACGGAGATCGCGTTCTTCTTCGACGACGCCGGCATCTGCCCGCGTACCCGCTGAGCTCGCCGGGGATTCCCGTTCCCTCCCGGGAATCCCGTGACACTGGCGTGCGCCGTGCGCCCTTTCCCTCGATGGGCTGGCAACGTCATGCACCGGGGCGCGGATCGCGAATGCGCTTCCTTCGCCGGTGGATTAAACTATGACGGATGACGCTGAAGGGCGTCATGCAGGATAAAAAACCGGTCGCGCATCGGCATGATCGCTTCCTCTCCCCATCCCTCTGCCGCAGGCAGGAGGGATGATACGGATCACGCCTCGTGCGATGTTCCGCTTGATCGTGCCGAGGGCCAGAAACCAGACGCCATGTCAGCAACTCCCGCCAGTCCCCTGAATCTCCTGGGCATGCCCCGTCAGCGGCTGGCGGAGCAATTCGAGCAGTGGGGCGAGCGCGGATTCCGCGCAACGCAGCTGGTCCGGTGGATCCATCAGCGCGGCGTGACCGACTTCAGCGCGATGACCGACATCTCCAAGGCCCTGCGTCAGCACCTTGCCGCTCAGGCCATCGTCCGGCCGCCCGAGATCGCGCTGGAACGGGGCTCGGATGACGGCACCGTGAAGTGGGTGCTGCGCCTCGCGGACGGCAATGCGATCGAGACGGTGTTCATCCCGGAGGATGACCGGGGCACTCTCTGCGTATCCTCCCAAGTGGGCTGCGCGCTGGACTGCACCTTCTGTTCCACGGCTCAGCAGGGCTTCAACCGCAACCTCACGGCGGACGAGATCATCGGCCAGATCTGGCTGGCGAACCGGAGATTGCCGGTCCCCGAAGGCCGCTCGCGGGCGGTCACCAACGTGGTCTTCATGGGCATGGGCGAGCCGCTGGCGAATTTCGAGGCGCTGGTGGAGGCGATCGACCTGATGCTGGATGACAATGCCTATGGGCTCAGCAAGCGCCGGGTCACGGTGAGCACCTCCGGGCTGGTACCGGCACTCGACCGCCTCGGCGAGGTCACGGACGTGGCGCTGGCGGTCAGCCTGCATGCCCCCAACGATGAGCTGCGGGACCGGCTGGTACCGATCAACCGCAAGTACCCCATCCGTGAACTGCTGCAGGCCTGCCGCCGGTACACGCGCGATGGCGGACACCACCACCGGGTGACCTTCGAATACGTGCTGCTGGCTGGAATCAATGACCAGCCGGAGCACGCGCGGCAGCTGATCGATCTGCTGCGGGAGATCCCCTGCAAGGTGAACCTGATCCCGTTCAACCCGTTTCCCGGTTCCCCGTTCGTGCGCCCCTCAATGAACGCGGTTCGCGCCTTCGAGGGCCTGCTCGCGGAAGCGGGATTCGTGACCATCGTCCGGCGCACCCGCGGAGACGATATCGATGCCGCCTGTGGACAGCTCGTCGGTCAGGTGGTGGACCGCAGCAACCGGCCGGCGCGCATGATCAGGCTGCATGCGGAGCTTCCGGTGCAACCCGGGGCCAGTGCATGACGACGTCAGTCAAGGCCCTCGACGCAGAGGCGTCGGCCGGCTCGATCCATTCACCGCGCGACCGCGTTCGCAGCCACGCCGGTATGCGCCGGCCCTCGCTCCCGAGGATCGCGCTGACCCGGGTTCGGCCTCTACCGCCATCCGTGCGGCGGATCTCGGTGCTCCTTTTCTGGCTGGTCGCGGCCTTGTTGCTCGCGGGATGTGCGGGGTTGCAGCCAAAGGCGAGTCCGGACCAGCGCGAGGCCGCGGAGATCAACGCGGAACTGGGAATCAGCTACCTGCGGCAAAACGACCTGATCCAGGCCGAGCGCGCCCTGGAGCGGGCGATCCAGTTCGACCCGAGGCTCGCGATGGCCCACCTGGGTATGGCATCGCTGCGCGAGCGCCAGGATCTGCTCGACCCTGCCCTGGAACACTACCGCAAGGCCCTGGCCCTCGACCCGGACGACCCTTACGTGCAGACAAACCTCGGCGATCTGCTGTGCCGGCAGGGCGAGGTTGCGGAGGGCCGGGCGCTCCTCGAGAAGGCGGCCGCGAACCCGTCCTATCGCGCGCGTCACGCGGCACTGGTGGGTGCCGGGGTCTGCGCCCTGAAGGCCGGAGAGACCGAAGCTGCCGAGCGCAGGATCCGCGAGGCCCTCGAGATCGCTCCGCGGTTTCCGGATGCCCTTTACGAGATGGCGCGCCTGACCTACCAGGACGGGCGGCCGTTCCAGACCCGCGCCTTCCTGTCGCGTCTGACTGCGCTCGGCGTGGTGACGCCGGAATCCCTGCTACTGTGCTACCGGGCCGAGATGGAGCTCGGCAACCGGGAGGACGCGCTGCGCTGCGCACAACGGTTGATGCGGGATTTCACCGAGAGCGAGGAGGCCGCCGAGCTCGATCGCCTGGAGCAGGACCGTGGCTGAACGCAAGGACGTGGCTGAACGCAAGGACAAGGAGCCCGTGTTCGGTCGGCTGGATGACCTGGATGACATCTCCAGTCTGCCACTGGGCCTGCGCAATGGCGCTTCCGATGATCGGGAATCCGGCTCCTACGACGCGTCCACGCCCCGGTTGGATGGCAATGTCCGGCCGCGGCGCGACGATGTCCTCGAACCGGGACCACCGGTGTCGGTGGTCGGCAGCCTGACGGCGCGCACCCAGTCCTCGCCGGTGGAGATGGAGGAGGCCTCTCCCGGACACCCGGGGGCGGCCATGCGGCATTCACGCGAGCGGGCGGGGATCGACATCGCCGATCTTGCCTCGCGCACGCGCCTGTCCCGACGGATCATCGAGGACCTCGAGGCCAACCGCTTTCAGGCGATGCCGCCGGCCTATGTGCGCGGCTACCTTCGGGCGGTGGCGCGGGAACTGAACAACGACGCCGAGACCTGGATCCGGTCCTACGAGGGGCTGGGTTACGCGGAGCCCGTTCTCAAGGCCACCGTGCAGCGGGACGGCTCCGGGCGCTGGGGTCTGAGCCGCGGTATCTGGGGGCTGACGGTGGCGGCGATCCTGGCCTCGGCCCTGGGCCTGGGCGTCTACACCTGGAGCGGTGGCAACGGAGAGGCCCCGATGGCCGGTGTGGCGGACTGGTTCGGCGAACAGGTTCAGCGCTTCGTGGGCGCTGCGCCCGAGCCGCTGGCCGAGCCGGAGCCGGGACCCCCGGGGATGCCGGAGCCGGCGGAGGAACTGGAGTGGGTGCCCGGACCGGAGGCTCCCGGTCAGGTGGACGGGCCGCTGCCACTCGACCCGGCGCCGCCGGAGCCCCTGCTGCAGGAGCCCGGGCTGCCTGTCGTGCCCACCGAGCCCGCGGCGCCCGCGCCTGAGCCGGAGTTGGCACCGGAGCCCGCGCCGGAGCGCCCATTGGAGCCATCGGCGGCGGTACCGGCACCGGCCACGGAACCGGCGCCGGTCGCACCAGAGGCTGGACTGACCGCAGCCCCAGCGCCCGATCCGGGCGTGAGCACCGA
>JAGTVE010000094.1 GCA_018224485.1 Thioalkalivibrio sp.
GGCGGCTGGTCTTGCACCCAGGACCGCCGAAGGCGATACACTCGTGCGAACCGGGGCGACAGAAACGGGACACAGACTCGCCGACATCACCGCCCGCGCCTGGCGAGGACACGACCGACATGGATCCAGACCAGCAACAGATTGAACTCGACTGGTTCCGCGCGGCGGTGCCCTATGTTGCCGCGCATCGCGACCGGACCATGGTCATCGCGATGGCGGGCGAGGCGGCCCAGGCACCCGAATTCCCGACCCTGTTGCGGGACATCGCGCAGCTGCGGGCACTCGGCACGCGGGTGGTACTGGTACACGGGGCCCGTCCTCAGATCGAGGCCCGGCTGCGTGACCGCGGGCTCACGCCGCGCTACTCGCGGGGCCTGCGGGTGACCGATGCCGAGGCGCTGGAGGCGGTGTGCGACGCGGTCGGTCGCCTCCGGCTGCACATCGAGGGGCTGCTGTCACGCAACCTCGGCAGCCCGGGCATCGCCGGCGCCCGCCTGCGGGTCGCGAGCGGTAACTTCGTGACCGCCCGGCCGCTGGGGGTACGCGAAGGGGTCGACTTCCAGTACACCGGCGAGGTCAGGCGGGTGGACGCACCGGGTATCGCACGCCTGCTCGACGAGGGCCAGATCGTGCTGGTGTCACCGCTCGGCTACTCGCCGACCGGCGAGGTCTTCAACCTGTCCGGCGAAGACGTCGCGACCCAGGTCGCGGTCGGGCTGAAGGCGGACAAACTGGTGTTTCTGACCGAGGCCGGCCCGCTGCGCGACCGGCAGGCCGAAACGCTCACGCAACTGACGGTACCCGCGGTCGAGAGGTTGCTCGCGGCGGAGGTTGGGCTGCCGGAAGAGCTGGCCGGCCACCTGCGCAGCGCGGTCGAGGTCTGCGCAGTGCACGACCTGCGCGTACACCTCGTGGACCGGCACATCGACGGCGGCCTGCTGATCGAGCTGTTCTCGCGGCGCGGAATCGGGACCCTGGTCAGCCGCGAGCCGGTGGAACGGCTGCGCCCCGCGACCATCGACGATGTGGGCGGTATCTTCGAACTCATCCAGCCACTGGAGAGCGAGGGCATCCTGGTCCGCCGCACCCGCGAGCATCTGGAACTGGAGATCGACTGCTTCCAGGTGCTGGACGCGGACGGCCTGATCATCGGCACCGCGGCACTCTACGCCTTCCCCGAGACACAGGTGGCCGAGATCGCCTGCCTCGCGCTGCACCCGGAGTATCGCGGCGGTGGGCGTGGCGACCAGGTCCTGGAGCACATGGAGAGCCTGGCCCAGAGGCGCGGCCACCGGGAGGTCTTCGTGCTCACCACGCGAACCGCGCAGTGGTTCCAGGAACGCGGCTATCACCCCGGCAACGTCGACGATCTGCCGGCCGCACGCCAGGCCTTGTACAACCAGGCGCGCAATTCACGCGTTTTTGTGAAGCGGCTCGCCTGACGGCCTCATCGGACCGGCGTCTGCGGCTATCCCTCCGAGGGGCGTCCCTGTGGGAGCGTGCGTGCACGCGAATCGGTGGTGGACCCAGCCCCTAACCCGAGGCGCGCCTGCGGCGCGTTCGCGAGCGGGGCTCGCTCCTACAGGGGGCCTCCCGCACCGACCCATCACCCCCCGACCGCGCCCTGCCCCGTCACCTCATCGCCGAGGCCGCTCCCACCACCGTTCCCACCCACCGTGGGAGCGGCTTCCAGCCGCGATGCCCTACCCCACCGCCTCATCGCGACCCGAGATCGCTCCCGCGGCGCCAGGCCTTGCGCCGTGATCGTCAGCCGTGGCGCCCCGAGCGAAGACGGTCCAGACGCAGCCGCGATCGCTGGTCGAACAGGCGCTTCGATGCCAGCCACACCGCGCCCAGCGCGCCGAAGCCGGTGCCGCCCGCGATCAGGAACATGATCAGGATCTGGTACTTCACCGCCTCCGCCGGCGGCACACCCGAGAGGATCTGACCGGTCATCATGCCCGGCAGGCTGACCACGCCGGCCGCCGCCATCGCATTGATCGTCGGCATCAGGCCGCTGCGCGCGGCCTCGCGGCGCATGGTCGCGCTCGCGCTGATCCAGGTCTCTCCCAGGGCCAGCCGACCCTCGATCACCCGGCGCTCCCGCCAGACCGTCTGGGTAAGACGATCCAGGCCCAGTGCGATGCCGGTCATCGTGTTGCCGAGCAGCATGCCGAGCAGCGGAATCGCGTACTGCGGTTCCCACCATGGCGTGGGCCCGACCATCGTGGTGAGCGCCAGCACCGTCACCACGAATGCCGACACGAACATCGTCGACGCACCAATCCCGTAACCCCAGATACCGGCAAAGCGCCGCTCCTGCCGGGCCATCACCTCGTACCCGGCGATCGCCAGCATCACCAGCGCCATCAGTGCCACCCAGCCCAGCTGGGCGTGGTCGAAGAGGGTCTGCAGCACCAATCCGACCAGCAGCAGCTGCAGCACCGTGCGCACGCCCGCGATCAGCAGGCTGCGGCCCACCCCCAGCCGCGCCCAGAGGGTCAGTCCCGCCAGCGCGACAACCAGCAGCGCCGCAAGCGCGAGATCCCATGCACTCAGGCTGATCACGGTCA
>JAGTVE010000095.1 GCA_018224485.1 Thioalkalivibrio sp.
GGTATCAACCCGACGCCTGTTCGCGTGCGAGGCACGCTCCCACATGCACGCTCCCACATGCACGCTCCCACATGCCCGCCCCATGGGCGTGGATCCTGGCCGCAACCCCCCGGGCATCGCGCGTTGGCTTCGCGTTAAACTTGCGCGCCTATGATTCGTTTCGACAACGTGGAACTGCGTCGCGGTGGCCAGGCCCTGATCCGCAATGCCTCCTTCGCCATTCACCCGGGCTGGCGCGTCGGCCTGACCGGGGCCAACGGGTGCGGAAAGAGCACATTACTGGCGGCGCTGCGTGGCGAGATGATGCCGGATGCCGGCACCATCGACTGGCCCCCGGGATGGGTACTGGCCCACCTGCCACAGGAGGTGGAGGCCAGCTCCCGGAAGGCCGTGGACTACGTGCTGGATGGCGACGGTGCCCTGCGGGCACTTCAGGCACGTCTGGAACAGACCGAGGACGGCGAGGAACACGGGCACCTGTACGCCGAGATCGACGCGATCGACGGCTGGAGCGCGGATGCGCGTGCCCGCCAGCTCCTGGCCGGTCTCGGCTTCGACGCATCGGACCCGGACCGGGCGGTGTCGGAGTTCTCCGGCGGCTGGCGCATGCGCCTGGGCCTGGCCCGGACCCTGATGACCCGCTCGGACCTGCTGTTGCTGGACGAGCCCACCAACCACCTCGATTTCGAGACCATCCTGTGGCTCGAGGACTGGCTCAGGCGCTATCCGGGCACGCTGATCGTGATCGCCCACGACCGGCGCTTCCTGGATGCGGTGGTCACGCACGTCGCCCACATCGAACACCGGCAGGTGCAACTGTTCACCGGCAGCTACAGTGCCGCGGAGCGCCGCCGGGCCGAGATCCTCGCGCAGACCGAGGCCGCGGCGGCACGGGTGGCGCAGGAACGCGCCCACCTCGAACGCTTCGTCGCGCGCTTCCGGGCGAAGGCGACCAAGGCCCGGCAGGCGCAGAGCCGCCTGAAGCGGCTGGACAGGCTCGAGGAGATCGCGGTGCTGCGCGCGGCCCGACCGATACACCTGCAGATTCCGGCGCCAGAGCGCTTGCCCGACCCGCTTCTTCGCCTCGATCATGCCACCGTCGAGACGGACGGCAAGACCCGCCTGCATCCCGCCACGCTGCGGCTGCGGCCGGACGATCGCATCGGCATCCTGGGGCCGAATGGTGCCGGCAAATCGACGCTGCTGTCGGTGCTGGCCGGACTGCTGCCGCTGAGCGGGGGCGAGCGCGAGATCGAACCCGGCCTGGTGGTGGGCTACTTCGCGCAACACCAGCGCGAGCAACTGGACGAGACCGCGAGCCCGCTGCTGCACCTGCAGCGGCTGGGGGTGGCGATGACCGAGCAGGAAACGCGCAACCTGCTCGGCGGGTTCGGGTTCGGAGGCACGCGGGCCGACATGCCGGTGGCCGGGCTTTCCGGTGGCGAGCGGGTACGGCTGGTGCTGGCGATGCTGGTCTGCCAGGCTCCGGCGGTGCTGCTGCTCGACGAGCCCACGAACCACCTCGACCTGGACATGCGCGAGGCCCTGACGGAGGCCCTCGAGGAGTACGCGGGGGCGCTGGTGGTGGTCTCACACGATCGCGACCTGCTGACCCGCGCCTGCGACCGCTTCTGGCGCGTGCGCGAGGGGCGGGTCGAGGAATACGAGGGAGACCTCGACGACTACGCCCGTGAGCTGACCCGGGCGCGCGCCCAGCCCGTCGAGGCAACGCGCGTTGAACAGCACGCCCCTGCCGCGCCGGAGCGCGAGGGCAGCCGGGAGCGGCGCCAGCAGGCCGCCCGTCAGCGCCAGTCCCTGAAGCCGCTGCGCCGGGTCGCGGAGCGCGAGGAGGCCCGCTGTTCCCGCCTGCAGGACGAGCTCGATGCGGTGGAGACGGCACTGGCGGACCCCCAACTGTATGGCGATGCAGATGGCGGCCCGCTGGATACCCTTCTGCAGCGTCAGGGCCGGTTGCGCCAGGAGCTCGAAGAGGCCGAGGCCGCCTGGATGGAGGCGCTGGAGGCCCTGGAAGGCGCGACTGCCCGAACGTGACGGAGCCGTTCGCCGTCACCGCGGTACGCGTTGATACGTGCCACGGGATGCTGCGGCCGGCTCAGAGCGAACGGTATCCGGTCAGAAATAAGGTCGCGCACTCTCCCCTCTCCCACTTGCGGGAGAGGGGCCGGGGGTGAGGGCCGAGTCCGCGCCGCACCCCCTCCCCAACGCTCCCCCGCAAGCGGCTGACCTTTACCCATAAGTTGGCTGGACACGGGGAGGGCCGGTGGTTTGGATGAAGAACAGGTACATCTCGGTAATGTCGTCCAGGCGCTGCAGGCCGCGCCAGAGCGTCTGCGTGCCCGGTTCCCCGTCGCCCTTGCGACCGAGGAAGCCACCGAGCGAGGCCACCATGCGCATGGCCTCGCGCAGCGTCGGCGGTTGCGCGGGTGGCCGGCTGCGGTGTATCCGCACCCACAGGGCTTGCCACTGCGCTTCCTCGAAGTACACGGTGCAGGGCACGTCCGGGGTTTCCCGACCGAGCTTGGCCAGATGGAAGATGCGCCAGGCCACGACCAGATCGATCGCCAGACAGGCCTCCAGCCGCTGCGCGTTGCCCAGTTGCCGCTCCTCGATCCGGCAGCCGCTTTTCAGGGTGCGGTGATACACCTCGATCTGCCAGCGGGTGGCATACCAGGCCAGACGCTCATGGGCCTGTTCCAGGGTCTCGGTCGGCACCGTGGTCAGCAGCATCCACTCCAGCGGCCGCACGCCTTCCGGGGGCTCGATCTCCCGGCTCCAGATCGCCCAGAGCGTCAAGGGCGGGAGGTCCGACTTGCGCTTCGGTGGGCGCAGCTCCACCGGGGCGAAGCGCACTTCCATCGTCGCCTCGCGGGCCGCCCGCGCCCCCTGCCGGGGCACCCGCAGGCCGTGCTGGCCAGCCACCGGCTGCGTGGCCATGAAGTCCCACAGCCGCCCGTGCTCACGGGTCATGCGCCGGGTCTTCTCGGCCCGCACGAGTACCTGTGCCGGCGCCCCAGGGGCCTGCGCGGCGACGAACAGATCGTACAGATCCGCCTCACGGTCGCCCACGCTGACCACCTGCGTCTGCGGACACTGCGCCTGCAATCGGCTGGCCGCCTGATGACTGGTCAGCCACTTGCGGCTTTCCTTGTCCTCGAGCACCCGCGCATGCCGGGTGGCGCTGTGCCCCTGCCGCTCGGGATCCCGGGCCCACAGCTGGACATCGAGCAACCCCAGCGGCATCCCCGCCGGGGTGAACATCAGCGTATCGTGCAGCCACAATCCCAGCGCGCCATCCTGGCGCGTGTTCAACGGGCCCAGGCCCGTGGTCGCCGGATGCGCCGTGTAGTTCAGGCTGCTCGAGTCCTGCACCGCCAGCACCACCGGCTGCGCCGCCGCGCGTCGGGCCGTGGCCTCATAATGGTTGTGCAACAAATCCTGCATCGTCCACTCGGCATGATCCAGAAAACGGTAGGCGGCCTTGGTCTTGGCCCGGCTCCCACAGGCCTCGGGCAACTGCGCTTGGGGCTTCGCAAAACAGTCCCGCGCCAGGGTCACCGCGCGCCGGGTAAGCCGCTCGTCCCCGAGGTCCAGGCCGCCGAACTCTTCCTCCGCCCAGTCGGGCGGCGGCGCCGGGGCCGGGGCGACACCGCCCAGCTGGGTGCGCCAGTCCCGACCCAGAGGATACACATACACCGCCTTCGGCGAGCGCAGCGTCGCCCGCGCCCGGTCGTTGCGCCCGCGCCCGCTGGTGGTGCCCACACACTGCCAGTTCGAGGCCCGGTACGCCGTCCCGGCATGCGCGGCATCGACGAAGCTCTCTACCAGTACCGGCCGCACGCCATAGCGCGCGGCCCAGTCCTGCGCCAGACGGCGCAGGGTGCGGCCCAGTACATGCGAGGCCAGATGCGGCACCCGCACCTGCGGCAGCAGCAGAAACCGACTGTTGGCCACCACCCGGTCCAAACCCGCAGCCCGCTGCGCCTCGCTCCAGCCAATCCAGCGGTCGCGCGCCGCCAGGCGGTAGGCCGCGGCACTGAAGGCCAACCCCCCGAGCCAGCCATAGCGCTCGCTGCGCAGCAGATAGCGGATCTGCGCTCCGCACAGCGGTCCGCTCCCGAGCGGGTGATGGCGGTCCATCAATTGCCGCCAGATCCGACTCAACCGGCGATCGCCGCGCTCGAGCAGCACCCACTCCACCGGCCCCAACTCGGCCAGCGTGGCCACCACTGCCGGCGTCTCGACCCACGGCTCGACGGCCCGCCCCGGTGGCGGCGGGCACGCCTGCGGCGGCGGCAGCGCCACCACCCCGCGCCGCTCCAGTTCGCCCAGCGCCACCCGCGCGCTCACCTCGCGCAAGCGACCCGTTCCGTCGCGCCAGTCCAGCCACTCACAGACCTGCCGCGACAACGTGCTGCGGGTCAGGCCCGGATACGCGGCGACCACGGAGCGAATCCGCTCCAGCACCGACGCTGTCCATGTTTGACCGCCCACCCGCATGCTCCCATCATGCCGCGGTGCCACCTCCGTGTCCAGCCGAGATGTGGGACATGATCAGCCCGCAAGCGGGAGAGGGGAGAGCTACACGATTTTCACGCTAATTGGCGGTCTCCGCGCGTGCCGCAGCGAAGGAGACAAGGCGCTTGCGGTTTTCATCCCACAGGGCGAGCCGCAGCGTCTTCAGACTTGGAAAGAGCTTAAGGCGGCCCATCTCCCGCAGCTGGGGATAGTCCCTCCGGACCTCGGGCAGACGGTAGAAGGGAATGCGGCTCACGAGGTGATGTACGTGGTGCACCCCGATATTGGCGGTGAACCAGCGCAGGACACCGGGCAGGTCGTAGTGCGAGCTGCCGTACAGAGCCGCCTCGTGGAACGTCCACTCGCTGTCGCGTGCCCAGAAGGTGCCTTCGAACTGGTGCTGCACATAGAACAGCCAGATCCCGATCGTTGCAGCCAGCAGGGTGATGGGCAACTGCACGAGCAGGA
>JAGTVE010000096.1 GCA_018224485.1 Thioalkalivibrio sp.
AACCCGAGCTCGAAGACTGCCCGCTGGTACGGCGCGGCAACCGCCTGTCGATCATGCCGATCACCGAGTCGCAGTGGGAGTTCATCCTGCGCCGCGCCCACCGCCGCCAGACATGATCCCTCGTCCCGCAGGAACACCCTCCGTGGGAACGACCCTTGTGGGAGCTTCCTTTGTGGGAGCTTCCTTTGTGGGAGCGGCCTCTGGCCGCGATCCCGCACGGCCCTATCGCGGCCAGAGGCCGCTCCCACGAACACCAGTCCCACGCCGCCTGCGGCACGGCCACGGGCCCAACTGAGGCCCTCGCATAACTGCATGCACACCCTCTACCACTTCGCCCACGACCCCAGGGCCCAGCGCCTTCGGCTCGCCTTTGGCGCGAAAAGGGCACCACTGGACCTGGAAACCCTCGGCTGGTTCGACGACGAGACCTTCTTCGACCTCGGCATCGCCAGGCAATCCCCGGTGCTGCGCTCGGCAGACGGGAGGCTGCACACCGACAGCATCGGCGTGCTCGCGGAGATCGACCGCCTGCTGCCCGGCGAGCCGCCCCT
The DNA here is from genome assembly GCA_018224485.1 of Thioalkalivibrio sp. Taxonomy (GTDB): domain Bacteria; phylum Pseudomonadota; class Gammaproteobacteria; order Ectothiorhodospirales; family Ectothiorhodospiraceae; genus Thioalkalivibrio. The sequence continues at coordinate 552 of JAGTVE010000096.1, forward strand.
GCGTGACGGGGTGATCGACGAGGCCGCCTGGTCCGCGCTGCTCGATTGGCGGAGCCGGGTCGACGCGGTGCTGGAACGCCTCTACGCACCGCTCGCCCCCGGTTTCCATGGCGTCGGCGACGACGCCGAGGCGCTTGACGACTTCAAGGCCGGCGTTCGACACCGCTTCGGAATGACGCTGGAGGAGCTCGCGAACGACCGATATGACGGCTTCAATCAGTTCAGCCGCCTGTCGCGTCTCCCGGAGCTGGCCCGGCACCTCGGGCGCGAGCGCTTCTACGTCGGCCGGCTCAGCATCGCCGACTGTCTCATCGCCGCCGACCTGTACCCGCTGCAGATGCACGATGGAATCAACCTGCCGGTGGACATGCTCTACTACCTGCGGCGCGTGGAAGAGGCCTGCGACACCGACCTCAACCGCGACTGGCTGGCAAAATGACCCCAGCAATCGGAACAGCAGCACATGCAACGCCCTCCCCCGCTTGCGGGACAGCAGCACATGCAACCCCCTCCCCCGCTTGCGGGGACAAATCCGCCGGGAGCGGATTTCGAACCGCCGCAGGCGGGCCCGAAGGGCGAAGGGCAGGAGGCCCGGAGTAACGGCTGGGGAGGGGGCCAGTCCCCCACACATAACCCACAAGGAGAAAACCAACCCATGACCCTGGAACAACTGCTGACCTACCTCGACGATCACATGGAGCAGGACCTCCTCGACGGCGACGCCGCCGAGACCCTGAACAAGGCCCGCGACGGCAGTCACCGCGACCCGATCGTCGCGGAGATACTCACAGCGCTGATGGATGGCGCCGGAGCCGACTCCCCCGGCACCGAACTCGTACGGGCGGTGGCGGTGAAAGCCATCGGACCGCTACGCCTGAAGTATATGAAGGACGACGCACCGGTCGAGGGCTTCCGCCTGGTGGAGAAGACCATCGTCACCATCGACGCCGCATTCAACGAGGAAGCGCTGGCAACCAGGACCAGCTGATTCATCACGGAGCGGCACATTCGCGAGCGCCTCCCACAGGGTTCTGGGGCCGCCTCCCAAGGGGTTCGGGTGGCCACCTGTGGGAGCGTGCCTTGCACGGGAATCGGCGATGATCGAAGCCCCGACCCGAAACACACCCGCGGCACATTCGCGAGCAGGCTCGCTCCTACAAGGGCCTCGATTGTCCCCGTGGGAGCGTGCCTCGCACGCGAATCGGCGATGCTCGAAGCCCCGACCCCTAACGCGCCCGTGGCACATTCGCGAGCAGGCTCGCTCCCACGGGGGCAAGAATCAGCCCCCTGGGAGGCCCCCAACAACCGGCTGCCAGGCAGCCTCAGCGCAAGAACAATGGATACGCCGGGTTGTCCGTCTCCTCCCACCACGGGTATCCGATGTCCTTCAGGAAGGTGCGGAAGCGCGCGCTATCCGCTTCCGGCACCTGGATCCCCACCAGTACCCGCCCGTAGGCCGCGCCGTGATTGCGGTAGTGGAACAGGCTGATGTTCCAGTCTGCGCCCATTCGGGTGAGGAAATGCAGCAAGGCCCCCGGCCGCTCCGGGAACTCGAAACGGTAGAGACTCTCGTTCTTCACATGACTGGCGTGGCCGCCCACCATGTGCCGCAGGTGCAGCTTCGCAACCTCGTTGTCCGTCATGTCGAGCAGCGGGTAGCCCTCGGCCTTCAGCCGCTCCAGCACCTCCTGCTTCTCGGCATCGCCGCGCTCGAGCTTCAGCCCGACAAAGACATGGGCGTCAGTCTCGTCCGAGAAGCGGTAGTTGAACTCGGTGATGCCGCGCTTGCCGATTGCCCTGCAGAACCTGCGGAAGCTGCCAGGCCGCTCGGGAATGGTGACCGCGAACACCGCCTCCCGGCGCTCGCCGATCTCCGCCCGCTCCGCCACGTGGCGCAGCCGATCGAAGTTCATGTTGGCGCCGCTCAGCACCGCACCGAACCGCCCGCCCTGCAGACCTTCGCGCTCCACGTATTTCTTCAGGCCCGCCACCGAGAGCGCGCCCGCAGGCTCCGCGACCACGCGCGTGTCGTCGAAGATGTCCTTGATCGCGGCACAGATCTCGTCGGTGTCGACCAGCAGGATCTCGTCGGCGAACTTGCGCGCGAGCCGGAAGGTTTCCTTGCCCACCTGCCGCACGGCCGCGCCGTCGGCAAAGATGCCAACCTGGTCCAGCACGACGCGCCGCTTGTGCCGCAGGGCCTCGTACATGGATGGAGCGTCCTCGGGCTCCACGCCGATCACCCGGATCTCGGGACGCAGACGCTTGATGTAGGTCGCCATTCCGGCCAGCAGACCACCACCGCCGACGCAGACGAACACGGCATCCAGCGGCCCCGGGTGCTGGCGCAGGAGCTCCATCGCCACCGTACCCTGCCCGGCGATCACCGCCGGGTCATCGAAGGGATGGATGAAGACATAGCCGTGTTTCTCCTGCAGCGTCAGCGCATGCGCCGAGGCCTCGTCGAAGGAGTCGCCGTGGAGCACGGTGCGTCCCCCGAATCGCTGCACGGCCTCCACCTTGATCCTCGGCGTCGTGACCGGCATCACGATCAACGCCTTGATGCCGAGCCTGGAGGCCGCCAGCGCGACCCCCTGAGCATGGTTGCCGGCCGAGGCCGCGATCACGCCGCGGGCCCGCTCGGTCTCCGTCAGTTGGGCGATCCGGTTGTAGGCACCGCGCAACTTGAACGAGAACACCGGCTGCAGGTCCTCGCGCTTCAGCCAGACTGAAGAGCCGATCCGCTGCGACAGCGTCGGCATCATTTCAAGCGGCGTCTCCCGGGCCACGTCGTAGACCGCCGCGGTCAGGATCTTTTCCAGGTAGGGAT
>JAGTVE010000097.1 GCA_018224485.1 Thioalkalivibrio sp.
CGGGCGATGTTCGAGGCGGAGGGCGCAGGACTCGCCGAACTGGCGCAGTGCAGCCAACTGAAGGTCCCGGTGCCGGTGACCCTCGCGGATCATGGCGACGCCTGCTTCCTGGTCCTGGAACACCTGGATCTGGGCGGCCGCCCGGACGGCGCGAGACTGGGATATGCGGTCGCGGCACTGCATGCGATCCACGGCGAGCGCTTCGGCTGGGTGCAGGACAACTTCATCGGCAGCACACCCCAGCCGAACCCCCCGGAGGCGAACTGGACGACCTTCTACCGCGAACACCGCCTCGCCTTCCAGCGGCGCCTGGCAAGGGACAACGGCGGCGGCCGCGGCTTGATCGACGCGGTCTCGCGGCTCGAGTCGGAACTCGGGGCACTCCTCGACGGCCACCAGCCGGCACCCTCGCTGCTGCACGGTGATCTGTGGAGCGGCAACTGGGGATTCGTCGGTGATGGCACGCCCACGCTGTTCGATCCGGCGGTGTACTACGGTGACCGCGAGGCCGATCTCGCGATGATGGAGCTCTTCGGGCACCCGGGGCCGGACTTCTTCGCCGCCTACAGTGAACGCCGGCCGCTGGACCAGGGCTATCCGGTGCGGCGCGAGCTCTACAATCTCTACCACATCCTCAACCACTTCAATCTCTTCGGCGGTGGTTACGCCGCCCAGGCCGAGCGCATGGCGCGCGGGCTGCTCGCGGAACTGCGCTGAGGGGCACAGGAACCCTCGCGGCGACAGGTGGAGACACGGGAAATTTGCCCGCCCGGATGCTAGGGTACGGACCGGGGCCGGCGCCCTCGCGGCTGGCAGCCCCCGAGTCCGAATCCTCCCTTCTTCCAGCCGAGGTCGACATCATGGATTTCGCTGTCCTGCTCCATCCCGAGGTGGTCATCATCGCCATTCTGCTCGCGCTGGTCGGCGCGCTGCTGGGCTTCGCGCTGGGCAATGGCCTGCAGGCGCGGCGCGGCGCGGAGGTCCTCGCCGCCGCAAACCGCACCCACACCCGTTCGATTGCCGACCTCGAGGCAGACAACACGGACAGCCTCAGGCGCATGCGCGAGGGCCATGCGGAAGAACTCAGGCGGCTGCGGAACCAGCATTCGAAGGAGCTCGAGGCGGCGCGGGAGGAGTCCGCGGCCGAACTGGCACGCGTGAACAGCGAGCACGCGGCGCTGGTGGACCGGATGAACCAGGCCAACAATGCCAACATGCGCGAGCTTCGTGCCGAATACGACGCCGCGCAGAAGGCGCTGGAGGAACAGCAAAGCACGGAGGCGAAGACGGTGCGGGCGGAGACCGAGCGGACCCTGCAGATGTTCCGCGACGAGCAGGACCGCGCGACCGAGGCCCTGCGCAGCGAGCACCAGGCGACGCTGCAGTCGGTGAAGACCGACCATGCGGAGTCGGCAGCGGCGATGCAGCGGGCCCAGGACGAGATGCGCGAGCGCCTTGAATCGGAACACAAGCGCCGGGAGGACGAGCTGCACGGGCAGGTCCGGGAACTGGAGGCCGCGCAGGAGAGGCTGCACGCGGAAAACCGGACCCTGGAGGACACCATCCGCGAACTGAACGAGAGCATCAAGGAGGCCAAGCGCAACAACACCTTCTCGCTGTCGAAGTCGGGCGAACGGCTGATCCGCGTGATCCGGAGCGTCCAGGACCTCGCGCAGGAACTCGACGAGACCTCCCGCGCGGTGAGCGATGGCGATTATTCGGTCTTCGACGCGATCCAGGACCAGCGCGACCGCGACGTGATGCTGAAGCTTACCGGGGGCGACCGGACGACCGTGGACGGCCCCAAGGTGGACGGCCCCGAGGTAGACCGTCCGGGCGAGCCCGAGGCGTCACCGGAGGACTCCGGGCAGGAGGGGAACCGGGCCTGACCCGACCGCGGTGGCCCGTCGCCACTCCCGACACCAAAGGCCGGGGACAGATTTGCAAATCTGTCCCCGGTGGCGCCGGGAGCGGCTCGAACCGCCGAAGGCGGGCCCGAAGGGCGAAGGGCAGGATGCCCGGAGTAACGGTTCGGGTGGAGGTGCGGCGGCACGAGGTCAGCCCGGCACGCCGTCCGCCGCCGGCGCGGCCGTTGCGGCGGCACCCCGGCACAGCAGCAGGCCGCGGGCCTGCCCCCCGGTGCGTTCGCGCAGCACGGTCCAGCCCTCGGGTGGCGACAGGCGACTCTCCTGTTCGACGTAGACCCTCGCGTCGGGCGCGAGCCAGTCGCCTTCGAGCAGGGCCTTCAGCACCGGTGCCACCAGACCCTTGCCGAAGGGCGGATCGACAAAGATCACCGCGAACGGCTCCCGTCCCGCGGCCCCGCGCCCGGCGGCGAGCAGTCGCAGCGCATCGGCGCGCTGCACACTCACCTGTGCCGCCCCGAGCGCCGCGCGGTTGGCCTCCAGCTGCCGCACGGCCAGCGGGTCCCTCTCGACCAGCAGCACGGACGCGGCCCCGCGCGAGGCCGCCTCGAAGCCCAGCGCCCCGGTGCCGGCGAAGACATCCAGCACGGCCGCGCGGGGCAGAACGGGCTGCAGCCAGTTGAACAGGGTCTCGCGCTGGGCGTCCGCGCTCGGCCGCAGCCCGGGTACCGGGGCGACCGGCAGCCATCGGCGGCGCCAGTCACCGCCGATGATGCGAACCCTCGAGGGACGCCCCTGCCGGATCACTCCTCGCCGCCGACCACGACCGTCACCAGCACGTCGGGATCGATGCGCCGCCGGAGCGCCGTTTGCACCTCGTCGGAGGTCACCTCCTCGATGCGGTCGTTGTATGTGGACAGGAAGTCCAGCGGCAGGTCGTAGAAGCCCATCATCCCCAGGTTCTGGACGATGTCCCGGTTCGACGCGAGGCGCAGCGGAAAGCCTCCGGTGATGTTGGCCTGGGAGGCCTCCAGCTCCTCGGCATCCACGCCCTCCCGGTGCAGGCGCTCCAGTTCGCTGCGCAGGACCCCCAGGGCCTCGTCGACCTGGTCGGTGCCGGTCTGCATGTTGACCAGGAAGGGCCCCTCCGCCGCCATCGGCCTCACCGAGCTGTAGACCGAGTAGGCCAGGCCACGCTCCGTACGCACCTCGCGGAACAGCCGCGAGGTGAATCCGCCCCCGCCCAGGGCGTGATTGGCCACGGTCAGCGGATAGTAGTCCGGGTCGTCGCGGCGCAGCGCCGGGGCTCCCATGAAGATGTGCGCCTGCTCGGACGGGAAGGGGATGCGCTCGGTGACCGGGCCCTCGAGCGGCGGCACCGGGGGGAGCGCGGGTGCCTGCTCGCCAGCGGGCAGCGCCGACGAGATGCGCTCCGCGAGCGCCTCCGCCTCGGACCGGGAGATGTCCCCGGTCAGTGCCAGCACCGCATTGCCGGCGGTATAGAACTCCCCGTAGAAGGCCATCACCTCCTTACGCTCCAATGTGGGGATCGTTTCCTCCCGACCATTCGGAGGATTCGCATAGGGATGATCGGCGTACATCAGCTGGTAGAAGCGGCGGCTGGCGACCGAGCCCGGTTCCTGGCGCTCGCGCTGCAGGGCCTGAAGCATCTGCCGACGCTCGCGGCCAAGCCCTTCCTCGGGGAAGGCCGGGGCGGCGAGCAGCTCCGTGAGCACGTCGATGGCCTCGGCCATCCAGTCCCGCTCGGTCAGGGTGCGCAGGGTGACGATGCCCATGTCGCGCGCGGAGCTGGTGCTGAAGCTTGCGCCGGCCGCCTCGAAGCGCTCGGCCAGCGCGTCCGCATCGATCGCCCCGGTGCCGAGGCTCAGACCATCGCTGGTCAGCCGGGCAAGACCGCTGCGCTCGCCATCGCGCGCGGCGCCGGCATCGAAGGTCAGCCGGATGTCCAACATCGGCAGCGTGGGTGCCGGCGCATAGAGGATGCGCGTACCCGACTCCGTCTCCCACTGCTCGATGTCCACCGCCTGTACCGGCAGCGCGGACGAGAAGACTGCAAGCAGGCCGAAGGCCGCGGCCCGGAGGAGCGACCGCGATCGCGCCCGGACCGGCGCCGCCATGGTCGGATCGATCTTCATGCCTCACCTCCGATGGGCAGCGGATGCAGCTCACCGATGGTCAACCGGTCGGGTACCAGGTATTCGCGCGTGACACGCTGCACGTCCTCGGCCGTGACCGCGCGGATCCGCTCCACGTAGTCCTCGGACACCTGCCAGCCGAGACCCACCGTCTCCAGCATGCCCAGTTCGAAGGCCTGGGCGCGGATCGAGTCGCGCTGGAAGATCTCGGAGGCGATCACGCGCGCCTGTACCCGCTCCAGCTCGGTGGCCTCCACCGGCTCGGTCTTCAGGCGCTCGATCTCCTCGAGCAGTGCGCGCTCCAGGGTCTGGAGATCGGTGTCGCTCGCGGGCACCGCGGCCACAGTGAACAGCGAATCCAGGCGGCTGAACGCGCTGTAGCCAGCGGAGGTACCGTTCGCCAGCTCATGGCCGCGCACCAGCCTGCGCGAGAAGCGGGAGGCATCGCCGGAGTCGAGGATGCCCGCCGCCACGATCAGCGCATAGGCGTCCGACGGGTCGTCCAGCGTCATCAGCACCGGGGTCTTCCAGCCCATCGTCAGGTACGGGAGTTCCGCCGGGAGCCGCATCGCGATCCGGCGCTCGCCCCGCTGCGGGGTCTCGGCGCGCGGCTTGCGGGCGGGCAGCTCGCGCGCCGGAAGCGGGCCGAAGTGGCGCTCCGCGGCGTCGATCACCGCATCCGGGTCCACGTCACCGACCACCACCAGCACCGCGTTGTTGGGCGCATACCAGGTGTCGTACCAGTCCTGCAGGTCCTCAAGGGTGTAGGCCTCGATGTCCGTCATCCAGCCGATCACGGGATCGCCGTAGGGATGATTGAGGAAGGCGGTCGCGTAGAACTGTTCCCGCAGGAGGGAGTTCGGGCGATCCTCGGTGCGCAGTCGCCGTTCCTCGACCACCACGCGCCACTCTGGCCGGAACTCCTCCTCGGTGAGTTGCAGCGCGTGCATGCGCTCGGCCTCCATCGCCATCATCGTCTCCCAGTGCTCGTTGCCGATGACCTGGAAGTACCCGGTGTAGTCGGGACCGGTGAAGGCGTTCTGCTGCCCGCCCAGCAGGGACACGATGCGCGAGAATTCCCCGGCCGGGTATGCCTCGCTGCCCTTGAACATCATGTGCTCGAGCATGTGCGAAATGCCGGTGATGCCGCTGTGTTCGTCCACGGCACCGACCCGGTACCAGACCTGATTGGTGACCACCGGGGCGCGGGCATCCACCTGCACCAGCACCCTCAACCCGTTGTCGAGGCGGTGTTCGACCACCCTGCTGGATGCGTAACTCCCGAGCGGGGCGAGCACCAGGCAGAGCATCAGCAGGCTCGGGAAAAGTCGTCTCATCATCTTGGGACCTCGTGATAGCATGTCGACCATCTGTCTTGACCATGGCCGCCATGTTCGGTTTCCGAAAAAAAGAACCCTCCGCCGCGGACACCCAGGAGCGCGCCGGCCTGTTTGCGCGCCTCAAGCAGGGACTCGCCAAGACCGGCAGGGTCCTCAACACCGACATCACCGAGCTGTTGCGTCGCAAGATCGACGATACGCTGTTCGAGGAACTCGAGGAGCGGCTGCTGCTCGCCGACGTCGGGGTGGACGCGACGCAGCAGATCATGGACCAGATCGCGCGTGCCGTGAAGCGTGGCGAGCTCGGCGACGCGGAGGCCCTGATGCAGGCCCTCGAGCAGGCGATGACGGACATCCTCGAACCCGTGGAGGAGCCGCTGCGGATCCCGCCTCAGCGCGGCAGGCCCTTCTCGATCCTGGTGGTCGGCGTCAACGGCGCCGGAAAGACCACCACCATCGGCAAGCTGGCCCACCATCTGCGCGCGGAGGACTACTCGGTCCTGCTCGCCGCCGGCGACACCTTCCGCGCCGCGGCGGTGGAGCAGCTGCAGACCTGGGGCGAACGCAACGGCGTACCGGTGGTCGCGCAGGGCCCCGGGGCCGACTCGGCCTCGGTGGTCTTTGACGCACTGCAGGCCGCGCAGTCGCGGCGCACCGACGTGATGGTTGCGGACACCGCGGGCCGCCTGCACACCCAGCACAACCTGATGGACGAGATCCGCAAGGTCAGGCGGGTGATGGGCCGTCTCGATCCCGACGCACCGGACGAGGTGCTGCTGGTGATCGACGGCGGGACCGGCCAGAACGCGCTGGCCCAGGCCCGGCAGTTCCACGAGGCGCTCGGCGTGACCGGGCTCGTGGTCACCAAGCTCGACGGGACCGCCAAGGGCGGCGTGCTGTTTGCGCTGGCCCGGCAGCTCGGCATCCCCGTGCGCTTCATCGGCGTCGGCGAGCGCGCCGAGGACCTTCAGCCCTTCGAGGCCCGTGCCTTCGTGCGCGCGCTGCTGAACCGCTCGAACAACTGAACGCGGGGAGCGGCAAGGCCATGATACGGCTGCACCGTGTGACCAAGCGCTTCGCCTGCGGGACCGAGGCCCTGCGCAATGTCAGCCTGCGCGTGGACGCCGGCGCCCTGGCCTTCCTGACCGGCCCGTCCGGTGCCGGCAAGAGCACGCTGTTGCGGCTGATCGCGCGGCTGGAGCGCCCGACCCGAGGGCGGATCATGGTCAACGGTCTGGACCTCGGGACCCTGGCCCGGCGCCGGGAGCCGCAGTTCCGCCGCAACATCGGTCTGGTGTTTCAGGATCACCGTCTTCTGTTCGACCGCCCCGTGCACGCCAACGTCGCGCTGCCGCTGGAGATCCTCGGTTACCGGCGCACGGAGGCGCGCAAGCGGGTGCGGGCAGCGCTGGACAAGGTCGGCCTGCTGCAGAAGGAGAATGCCCAGCCACAGACCCTGTCCGCCGGCGAGCAGCAGCGGGTGGGCATCGCCCGCGCGATCGTGCACCGCCCGGCACTGCTGCTGGCGGA
>JAGTVE010000098.1 GCA_018224485.1 Thioalkalivibrio sp.
GACAGCTGGCCGCCGCTGCGCCCCACCGACCCGCCGCGCCAGCTCCCGGCGCTGGTGGAGATCGTCCTCGAGGTGCCCGGCCTGGGCCGGGTGGAGCGGCATCTGGCGCTGCCGGGGGATGCATGAAGCGCCGGCAGCGGGGAGTCGCGCTGATCACCGCCCTGCTGGTGGTCGCGCTCGCGGCGACCGCGGCGATCGGCATGAGCGTGCGCGATCACACCCAGATTCAGCGCACGACACTGGTCTTCGAACAGGACCTCGCGCGCAGCATCCTGCTCGGCGCCGAGGTGATGGCCCTGCGCCTGCTGGAACAGCAGCCCGACCTGAACGAACTCCCCTGGGACGACTGCGTGTCGCCGCCGCTGCCGCTGGTGATCGACGGGATCGACCTGATCGCCCGGCTGGAGAACCTGCACTGCCGCTTCAACCTGAACAGCCTCGGCCGGCCGGAGGACCCGCCGGTCGCGGCCTTCGCGGACCTGGTCGCCCGCGCCGGGGCCGGCGCGGGCATCGCGGGCTGGCAGGGGGAACAGCTGGCGGCGGCGATCCGCGACTGGATGGACCCGGAGACCGACGACCCCGTCTACCGTCTGCGCACGCCCCCGGAGCGCAGCGGCAACCGGCCCTTCCTGCTCGCCTCGGAGGCCAACCGGGTGCAGGGCATGACGCCGGAAATCTGGGAGGCGATCGCGCCCTACGTGACCGCACGGCCCGGAACGGATAATCTGATTGACTTGGAGCGCGCGCCCGACGTGGTGCGCGACGCGGTGGCCGCACAGACCCAGGAGCCGGGGACCCTGCGCTATTTCCGGCTGTCACTGGTCGCGCGGCTGCCGCAGCGCGATTTCTTCCACTGTGCCGTGCTGGACGCGCCGAACGGCCGCACGGTGGTGCGCGAATTCACGGCCTGCGAGAACCAGACCCGGTGACCAAGTTCCTGACCCATCCCTCCGGCACCCCGACCTGCGCGCGGCGGGCCTCGATTCCTTCCGGGGACCCGACGTGAACTGGTTCGTGCTCGCCCTGCCGGAGCCCGATACCACCAATCCGGAGGGGCCGGTGGAATGGGCGAGGATCGGTGCCACCGGCGTGCTGCAGCGGGGTTCGGCGCCACTGGACATGCTGCGGGACGGCATCCAGCGCGGCGACCGGGTGCTGGCGCTGGTCCCCGGCGAACGGGCGTTGCTGCACCACGTGAGCATCCCGGCGCGATCACGCGCGGCCCAGCTTCAGGCCCTGCCCTATGCGCTGGAGGACCGCGTCAGCGAGGATCTCGAGGCGATGCACATCGTGCCCGGGCCGCGCCTTCCAGACGGACAGCTGGTCGCGGCGGTCGTCGCGCGCCGGGACATGGATAGCTGGCTCGGCTGGCTGGAACAGGCCGGGATTCGCGCCGACCAGCTGCTGCCGGACACGGCCCTGCTCCCGGAGGCCCCGCCCGGGCGCCTACAGCTGTACTGGGCCGGCGATCGCTGCCTGGTCGCGGTGCCCGAAGGCCCGCCGCTGGCGCTGTCGCAGGAGGTCCTGCCGTGGTGGCTGCACCAGTGGGACGCGCGGCAGGAACAGCAGGTCGAGGTCGAGTGGCACGGCCCGCCCGAGCTCAGCACCCCCGACTTCGGCGAGGACGCACCGGTCCGGGCTCCGGCCTGGGACGGCGACCTGCTGAGCCTGATCGTGCCGGCAATCCGCCGTCGGCCCGCGCTGAACCTGCTCAGCGGCCCCTATGCGCCGCCGGGCACCACCATCTCGTGGCGGCCCTGGCGCGTGCCGGCGGCGATCGCGGCGGCGCTGGTGCTGCTCTGGGCCGGCTCGCTCTGGATCGAGATCCGGCATCTGGAACGCGAGACGCGGCAGGTCGAACTGGCGATCAGCGATCTGTTCGAGTCCACGCTCCCGGAGACGCGCATGGTCGATCCCGTCGGACAGTTCCGGCAGATGCTGGAAACCGGCACGAACGCGGCGGCCACGGGCGCCGGGCCGGTTGCGGCCCGGCTGGGCCAGGTGGCGCTGGTGCTGGCCGACGAGGCGATCGAGCTGCGTCAGCTGCGCGCGGAGGGGGAGCGCCTGGAACTCGAACTCGACCTGGAGAGCATCGCCCGGCTCGATGCGCTGCGCGGCCGCGTGCGTGCGGACACCGGCGCGACGGTGCGCATCCTCTCCGCGGAGTCGGGCGAGGACGGTGTGCGGGCGCGGCTGCAGATCGAGGAGGACGCCTCGTGAGGGCATGGTGGGAAGGACTCGCCGCCCGGGAGCGGCGGATCGTCGCGGCCGCCGGGGTCGTGCTGCTGCTCGCGGCAGTGTTCCTGCTCCTATTGGAGCCGGCGCTGGAACGCCGTGCAGAGCTGCGCGGGCAGCTGCAGCAGCTGGTGAACGAACACGCCTGGATGGAGGCGCACGCCCCGGCGGTGCGCACCCGCGCCGCGGCACCCGGTGCCGCCGTTGCGGCCCAGCCGGGCAGCTCCGCGCTCGGGGTCGTGGACGTATCCGCCCGCGCTGCCGGGCTGGGTTCGGCCCTGCGCCGGATCCGGCCGCTCGAGACCGGCGTGGAGGCAGAACTCGAGGGCGCGGCCTACACGTCGCTGCTGCGCTGGCTCGGCGTGCTGGAGAGCCGTCATGGCCTGCGGGTGATGAGCCTCAGCATCGACCGTGGGCCCGAACCCGGCCGGGTCAACGCCCAGGTGCGCATCGAACCGGCCAATGGGCGCTCATGACGCGGGCGCGCAGCAAACGCGTCGCGGGCTCACTCGCGCTCCTGCTCGCGGTCTACGTTGCCGCGTTGCTCTTTCTGTTCCCCGCCAGCGTTGCGTGGCGCATCGCCGAGGCCCGGCTGGACCTGCCGGTGGCGGTCTCGACCGGTGCGCTCACCGGCGGCATCTGGAGCGGCCGTGCCGATGCCGTGCGCGTGGACCGTCATCACCTCGGAGCCGTCACCTGGCGGCTGCAGCCCGGCTCGCTGCTGGGGGGTCGTCTGGGGCTCGCGCTCGGCTGGCAGCTTGAGGGTGACCGCATCGATGCGCGCGTGCGGCTGGGCCGGCGTAGCGCGGAGGCGGTTGATGTCCGCGGCGGGCTGGATGCTGGCCGGATCCAGGACTGGTTCGAGCTTCCGCTGCTGCTCGACGGCCGGCTCACGCTCGACCTCCAGCGCCTGCGGTGGTCGGGCGACGCGGGCTTCGAGGAGGCCGCGGGGGCGCTCCTCTGGGCCGGCGCCGCCGGCGGGCTCCCGCGCCCGATCGCGCTCGGCGACTACGGGGCCCAGCTGGACGCCGCCGATGGAGCACTGGTGGCACGCATCGAGTCCGGCCCGGGCTCCCCGCTCGAGGTCGGAGGGAGCGCCGCGTGGCACCCGGCGGGGGAATACCGGGTGGACCTGGAAGTGCGCCCCACCCCCGATGCCCACCGGAACCTGGTGGCCGCCCTCGACAGCGTCGCCCGGCGCGAGTCCGATGGCGGCTATCGCCTGCAGTTGACCGGGCGCTAGTGGTTCATGCGGGAAGTTCGGCGGGTCTGGCGAGGCGATCGGCTACCAAGGCCTCCACATGGGCTGTCAGGCATTCGACTCCGGCTGAATACGCCCTCGATCCGCGTTATGATGCGCTGTCTCGCACCTCGCCGGAATCGCTGCATGGTCCCGATCCTTGCCCGCCTGTTGCTCCTCGTCCCTGTGCTGTGGCTGGGTGCGTGCGCGACGGCGCCGGATCAGCGGCCGGCAATGCCGGAGGACGAACTGACCCAGGCGCTGCGGGGCGGCGACTGCCGGGCCGCGTTCGACCGCATGGACACCGGCGCCGGGACCCAGACCGACCGGCGGCTGCAGGTCAGCCAGATCTGCCTCCAGACCGGGGACTTCGCGCGCGCGCGGAGGGCCGCGGCGGCCTTCCTGGAGGACGCGCCGGGACACCCGGACGCGGACTACGCGGCCTACCTGCACGCACTGGCCGGTTTCGGGGAATGGACGCGGGCCAGCCGGGTGGAGCCGGAAGTGCGTATCCGCGAGGGGCGGGCAATGGCCCGCGAGATCGCGAACTATCTGCGCGACCGGCCACTCTCAGAGTATGGCGACGAGCTGGCACCGCGCATGGTGCCTTTGCGCGAGGGTATCGCGACGGCTGAACTGGCCCTCGCCGACCGGGCCCGGCAACGCGGCGACCGCAGCCAGGCACGGGCCAGGGCCGAATACGTGCTGCAGTACTACCCGCGCACCCAGGCCGCTGCCGATGCGGCGCGCATGATGATGGAGATGAGAGAGCCGTGACGGTCCCGGATCCATCCCGGAGTGATTGATGGCTGAAGAAGCAAACAGCGAGGGACTGAGGTTCACCGAGCGTCTTGCCTGGCTCGGGTTCATGGTCTTCTTCGTGATCGTGCTGGCGATCTACGTCGCGCGCGGGATCGGCCTGGAAGAGGACCTGACCGAGGCCA
>JAGTVE010000099.1 GCA_018224485.1 Thioalkalivibrio sp.
CGACCATAGTCCGTCGGCGACAGGCGGGCCCGCAGCCCGGGCAGGGACCGGCCACGCCAGCGCAGGCTGTCCCGAACCTCGATCTCGGCCCGGTGCAAGCGCAGACCGTCGGCGGTACCGTCCAAGGAGTCCGCGGGTGCCAGCGATTGCACCAGCCGCTGCCACGCCTCCGCATCGGGAGACTCCAGGCGGGCATGCAGGTCCATGCCATGCTCGGGTAGCGGTGGGATCTCGGGATGCGGCCGGCCCAGCGCGATCGCGACCGCTTGCACCGTCCCCGGCTCGAGCGCCTCACCGGGGGCGACTCGCACACGGGCCGCAAGCACGCCGTCGAAATCGACCCGGCCCCTAACCTCCTGCGGCGGATCCAGGGGCCACACGATCCGGATCGGACGCCGGGTGCCCCTCGTCTTGGCCAGAGGGGCAGGCCAGTCGAGTTCGACACCCTCCAGATCCGAGGACAGCTCCAGCCACGAATCGCCGCCGGCGTCGATCACGATATCGGCCTCCCAGGTTGCCATGCCCCGGACCGAGTCCAGGAGGGCATGCCGATCGCCGATCCAGGGGCCCAGGGGCTGGGGTCCGCGCGCACGGATCAGGGTGCGCTGGCCGCGGGCATCCCGTTGCAGATCCAGCACCACCCGTTCGTCATGAACCTGCGCAGTGATGCCCTGCCCGCGGATGCCGTTCTCGGGATCGAATCCCACCTCGCCCTCGATCCCGGCCAGCCGGATACCGGATTCCGGCAGTTCCAGCACTCCGTCGCGCAGGCTCAAACTGCCGGAAACCCGAACCCGTTCAGCCGCCTTGCGGTGCAGCGCAATCCGCAGCGCCAGATCCAGTTCGCTGGCGCCTTCGGGCTGTACGCCGGCGAGAACGGGCCCGAACCCGGTTGCGATGCCGGCACGCTCCAGATAGACCCTGAGATCGTCTGGGGTCCCGCGTGCCTGCCCTCGGATCTCCAGTTCGGGCTCACGCAGCATGTTGGCGACGGTGACCTCGGTGTCGCTGACCTCGGAATCCAGGATCCGTCCCGCGATCTGCTCCGCGCGGAACTCCGCATTGTGGAAGACCACGGTTCCCGACAGCCCGCGTGCCTCGGGCCAGCCAGGACGGTAGTCCAGCAGTCCCTGCTCGACGGAGGCCCGGAGGTGGAACAGGCCCTCGCCATTCTCGAACGGGAAGTCGGCAGGATTGCCGCGCAACACCATGCCGCCCCCGGTGACCGTGGCCTCCCGGATGCTCTCGACCAGCCAGCGATAGGTGTTCGCCGGAAGCCGGTGCACCGGCAGGTACCGGGCCACCTGCCGTCCGTCCGCGCGCAGGATGTTCAGCGCCAGGTCGAGGTGCGGGTCCGTACCCAATTCGATGCGGCCACGGCCCTCCACTGCCGCGTCCTCGTTCGCGAGTCTGAAAGCGCCGACGTCGAGACCCCAGCCCTCGGGCCGCCGTTCCACACCGACACGGGCGTGCAGACCGTCGGCCCACAGCGGGTCCGCGAAGAGCGCTGGCATCGCCAACCCGAGTCCAGTGCTGTCCAGTGCCAACTCCCCCCGATCGCCGCGCCACTGCACCGAGACATCGAGCCCGCTGAAGGCCGGCATCGCGCCGACCGCATCGGCGGTCAGACCACGCAGCAGCGCATCCGCGACATTCACGCGCCAGCCCTCGTCCCCGCGTTCCAGTTCCATGTAGAGGGAATCCAGCCGTCCTCCCGGATCCAATGCGACGAGGCGGTCCAGGTCGTGCATCCCGGGCAGCCGCACGGCAGCGGCCGGACGTGCGAGCCTGCGCACGTCGATGCCGGCAGCGGCCACGGTAATCCGGTGCGCAGTCCGATCGGGGGCATTGACGTGGTATTCCAGGCGCAGATCCCCGGCACCCGGGGTGGTGGCGGACCAGTGGGACTCGCTGCGCGAGCCGCGCCGGCGCCACTGGAACCGGTGTCCGAGTACCTGGACCCGCGGAGAGAGTTCCGCGGCATGAATGAAACGGGTCTGGTGCTCGCCCTGAAGGCGCCGCACGCGACCATCTTCCAGGTCGGCCCACAGACGCACC
This sequence comes from Thioalkalivibrio sp., assembly GCA_018224485.1. GTDB lineage: Bacteria > Pseudomonadota > Gammaproteobacteria > Ectothiorhodospirales > Ectothiorhodospiraceae > Thioalkalivibrio. The sequence goes on from JAGTVE010000099.1 coordinate 2,059, forward strand.
GAGCTCATACCCGAAGGGCCTCCCTCCAGCCATCCGCTCGCGCGGGTCCAGTACTGAAGCTGGAGGTCCTCGGCCTCCAGATAGAACTCGATCCGATCCGGCCCCGCGGGCGGGATCGCGATGCCAACGTACACCGGCCCGCCGGCCTCCGGAAGCAGGCTGCCGGTGCCAGCCAGGCGCAGACCGGCTGCGTCCGCCTGCAGACCCACGCGGTCGATGAAGAGCCCGGTCTGGACGCCGGTGATTGCATCCTCCCAGTGCAGTGAGCCGTCACTGATCTCGAGGCGTTCCATGCCGGCAAAGTGCCGCCTCCAGTCAATGGCCATGGACCGGTCACCGCCGAAATGCCAGCCGTGCACGTCCCAGCTGCCGTCGGCCTTGCGGGTGACATGCAGATCGACGCCGGCGAGCCTCGCCTTGCGCAGCACCGGCGCGCGCGCGTGGAGGCTGCGCACCGGATCCAGGCTCACCCCAAGCTCCTGCGCCACCAGCGGAGCGGTGTCGGCGCCGATGATCCGCACGTCGTGCGCCACCAGCTCCGGCACCCACCCCGACCAGCCGAGCTGCAGCGACTCGAGCTGCACCTCCCGATCGATGATCGCGCCGACGCGCTGCTCCACCTGGGTGGCCAGGCCCGCCCAGTGCGGCAGCAGCAGTCGCAGGGCGAGCAGGAGCAGCACCAGCAGCGCGAGAACCACGGCCAGCGCGGCGAGGCCATGGCGCAGACTCCGGCGGATCATCGCGTCACGTCCGCAGGACGGGTCGCCGCGCGGGCGAACGCCGGCATCGCGGGAATGGCGGCTACGGGGTGACCAGCGATCATTCGGCTTCGGGGTGCGTCCTGGTCAGATGAACACGACGTCGAACTGCTCCTGCTGGTAGAGGATCTCCACCTGGAAGCGGATCGGCACGCCGACGAACTCCTGGAGCTCGGCAAGGCTGGAAGACTCCTCGTCCAGTAACAGGTCAATCACGCTCTGCGAGGCCAGTACCCGGAGCTCCCGCGCATCGTACTGGCGGGTCTCGCGCAGGATCTCCCGGAACAGCTCGTAGCAGACGGTCTCGGCCGACTTCAGATAGCCGCGCCCGCCACAGGTCGGACAGGGCTCGCAGAGCAGGTGCTCGAGGCTCTCGCGGGTACGCTTGCGGGTCATCTCGACCAGCCCCAGCGGCGAGACATCGCAGATCTGGCACTTCGCATGATCGCGTTCCAGCGCCCGGTCCAGCGCCCGCAGCACCTGCCGCTTGTGCTCCTCGTCCTGCATGTCGATGAAGTCGATGATGATGATACCGCCGAGATTGCGCAGCCGCAGCTGCCGGCCGATCGCCTGCGCGGCCTCGAGGTTGGTCTTGAAGATCGTCTCCTCGAGGTTGCGATGGCCGACGAAGCCACCGGTATTGATGTCCACCGTGGTCATGGCCTCGGTCTGGTCGAAGATCAGATACCCGCCGGACTTGAGTTCGACCTTTCGCTCCAGGGCGCGCTGGATCTCCCCCTCGACGTTGAAGAGTTCGAAGATCGGGCGTTCGCCGGGATAGTGCTCGATGCGGTCGGTCAGTTCCGGGATGTAGCGCTCTGCGAACTCGCGGACACGCTGCCAGGTCTCGCGCGAGTCGATCCGCACCCGCTCCAGGTCCACACCCACCATGTCGCGGATGATGCGCAGCACCAACGGCAGATCGGCGTGGATCTCCTGTCCGGTCGGGCAATTCGCCGCGTTCTCCTGCAGGGTGTCCCACAGCTTCTTCAGAAACAGCACGTCCTTCCGCAGCGCGGCATCGTCTGCAAGCTCGGCCGCGGTGCGCACGATGAAGCCGTGCTCCGGGGCCAGTTCCCCGCGCAGCGCCTCCATCGTCTCGCGCAGGCGACTGCGGGTGGCATCGTCCTCGATGCGGGTGCTGATCCCGATAGTACCCTGGTTCGGCATCAGTACCAGATGCCGTGACGGGACCGTGACGTAGGTGGTCAGGCGAGCGCCCTTGGTTCCGAGCGGGTCCTTGATCACCTGGACCAGCAGTTCCTGGCCCTCTCGCAGCAGCTGGCTGATCGATTCGTTGCGCCGTGGCGACTCGCCGTTGTTGCAGAGCTCCTCGCGCTCCACCGGCGCGACGTCCGAGGCATGCAGGAAGGCGGTCCGCTCGAGGCCGATATCAACGAAGGCCGCATCCATGCCCGGAAGCACCCGGCACACGGTACCCTTGTAGATGCTGCCAACCAGCCCGCGGCGCCGGGTCCGCTCCAGGTGGAGCTCGGTCAGTATGCCGTTCTCCACGAGCGCAACCCGGCTCTCCTGCGGGGTGATGTTCATCAACAGTTCCGTGCCGGTCATGCATCCTCTCTTGTACTGAATCCGTGCCTCCTGCCGGCGCACGGCCCGCGGATCGCGCTGCGCGCGATCGCCACCTCCGCGGTCATGGCAATACGCGCCACCCCCGACGATGAAAACCCCCCTCCCCCGCGTGCGGGGGAGGGGAGAAATGCCGGACCTTCATGCTAACCGATCATCCTCCGGCCTCGCGGCCGTCAGGCAGTGGTCGGGCCTGCCGGAGTCCCCGGCCGTTCCTCCCCGCCCTCCGCATTCTGCACGGCCGCGTCTTCCCGGGCCGGACCATCGTCCCGAAAGTGGCGTGGCCACGACTTCAGCACCGCGTGCACGAGTGTGGCCAGCGGGATCGCGAAGAACACGCCCCACAGGCCCCAGATGCCACCAAAGATGAACACCGCCGCAATGATCGCCACCGGGTGCAGGTTGACGACCTCGGAGAACAGCAGTGGCACCAGGACGTTGCCATCCACGAACTGGATCACCCCGTAGGCGATCAGCACCCAGACGAACTCGGTGGACAGGCCGAACTGGAAGTAGGCGACCAGAGCCACCGGGATGGTGACGACGGCGGCTCCGATATACGGGATGATCACCGAGATCCCGACCATGAACGACAGCAGCACGGCGTACTGCAGCCCGAACCAGTGGAAGACGATGAAACTCACCGCCCACACCAGCAGGATCTCGATGAACTTGCCGCGCACGTAGCTGGCGATCTTCATGTTCACCTCGTTCCACACCTGGCTCGCCAGGCGCCGGTCCCGGGGCATGAAACCCATGAACCAGTTGAGGATCGTGTCGCGGTCCTTCAGCATGAAGAAGACCATCAGCGGGATTACGATCAGATAGATCACCACTGTGATCAGGTGCTGCGCCGAGGCCAGGGAGACCTTCACCACCTGCTGGCCGAACACGGTCGCCTCCGTGCGGATCGCGCCCATGATCTCGAAGACCTGCTCCTCCGAGATGATCTGCGGGTAGCGCTCGGGCAGTTGCAGCAGCAGCGCCTGACCCTGGGAGATCATCACCGGCAGTTCGCGGACCAGCTGCGTGACCTGCTGGGACATCAGCGGCACCAGTCCGAAGAGCGCCGCCGCGACCAGCGCGAAGAAGCAGGCCATCACGATGATCACCGCCGCCAGCCGCGGGAGCCGGAGCCGCACCAGCTTGCTCACGGCGCCCTCCAGCAGATAGGCGATGATCAGGCTGGCGAGCAGCGGGGCGAGGATGCGCCCGGCAAAGACCACCAGCAGAAAGCCGGCCAGCAGCAGAAGCGCAAGGATCACCACCTGCGGGTCGGTGAAATGCCGCTCGTACCAACGCCGCAGGACTTCGATCATGAGGACGAACGCACCTTCTCGTAATGGCGCGCAAAGACTACCTCGAGTTCGTCGATCACCTCGACGGCCGACCGGCCCTGCATCACGTGCTGGGCCATCAGCGCCGAGGTCTCGTTCAGCAGCGGACCCCGTTCCAGCATGTGATAGGTCTCGGAAAGCCGGCGCATTGCCTTGATGACCGATTCCTGCTCCGGACGCGGGATCTCCTTCGGCCCCGGCAGCGGGGCCCCCTCGCCCTCCGGGACCTGGGCGAGCAGGAACTCGGCGAACTGCAGCAGGGTGCGCTGCTGCTCCTGCGGCAGCCTGCCCACGATCTCGGCGAGGCGCCGTGACGGGTCACCGGCCTTGCCGCCGCCCGCCTTCTTGCCGAGCGCCATGTTCATCGGCGTGATCAACTGTCCGTCTCCACCTTGAGGCTGAACACCGGCATCTTGCGCCGTTCCCGCATCAGCGAGAGCTCGGTAACGAGGCCAACCACGACCTGGCTGGTCACCTCCTGCATCGCCTGCCATTCCATGCGCACCTCGCCGAGCAGTTCACCGATGTTCGGTGGCGGATTGTGGCGCGCCTCCATGATGATATCTTCCAGCATGCCCGGTTTCATTTCCGGGCGGAACAGCAGACCGTAGGTCAGCTCGTCCGGCCGAACCGCGAGCCAGTCCCCATCGTCGTCCACCACGGTCGGTTCGAGCCCCTCCGGCAGATCCACGCGGCCGTTCACCAGCACCAGCACGCGCCGGCCGTCGATCGCCTCCGCGAGCGCGTCGCCCTCCCCCGCCGGGGTCTTGTGCGCGGTGACGAACTCGGCGCGGTACATCGGATCGGCGTGGGCGGTTCCACCCGCCTGCAGGGCCACGAGCAGGCCGCCCATGCCCACGCCGACCACGGGACGCTTCGAACGCCGGAATACGTCGATCAGCGCCAGCTCGTCCGACAGGTGCGGATTGTGTTCCTCGTCCGTGAGCGGCCACGCGCCTCCAAGCAGCCACAGTCCGTCGAACTGCGCCGCCGAACCCGGCATGTCCTGCCCCACGAAGGGGCGATGGTAGGAAAAGCCGATGTCGCGCTTTTCGAGCTGTGATTCTATCAGGCCGAGGAATTCGGAATAGGTGTGCTGTACCACGCAGTAGTTCTTCATCAAGGCTCCTTGGCAGCAGTTGAGTGGTGGATGCCCCGCGGCTCGCCGTCCGCGTCGGTGCAGTATTCACGGACGAAGCGCAGCAGCACCTCGAGCGTGGGCACCCGAAACTTCTGGCGCGCGTGCACCAGCGAGATCGGCCGCTCCAGCGGCGGATCCAGTGCAATCGCCACCAGTTGACCCAGGGCGACTTCCTTTGCGATGACCGACTCGGAGAGCATCGACACGCCCATGCCGGCGACCACCGCGCCCTTTATCGCCTCCGGGCTACCGAGTTCCATGCACAGGTTGAGCCGGCTGCGGCTGTAGCCCTGGCGTGTCAGGTATTCCATGATCACCTCCCGGGTTCCCGAGCCCTCCTCGCGGCAGACGAAGGGCTCGTCCATGAAGTCCGCAAGTGTGACACTGCTGCGCCCCGCAAGCCGATGATCGGGCGGCACGATCAGCCGCAGCTGGTCGATCAGGCAGGCCTGCACGACCAGGTTGCGGTTGCCGACCGGGGCCTCGACCACGCCGAGGTCGATCTCGCTCTCCTCCACCATGGCCACCACCGAGTCGGTATTGCCGACGCGCAGGCTGATCCCTACATCGGGATGACTGCGCAGGAAGGCCCCGAGCAGCGTCGGCAGCAGGTACTCGGCAACGGTGGTGCTGGCACCGAGCACCAGCGCGCCACCGACCGCACCCTTGAGCTCGCGCAGTGCGTCTTCCATCTCCGCGTAGGTCTCGAAGATGCGCTCCGCGTACCGGAAGACCAGGCGGCCTGCATCGGTGAGCGCAACCCGGTTGTGGGTTCGGTCGAACAAACGGGTATCCAGCTGCTCCTCCAGCTGCCGGACCTGAAAGGTCACCGCAGGCTGGGTCATGTGCAGCACCTCGGCGGCCCGCGTAAACGACAGCAGACGGGCCACGGTGAAGAACACTTGCATGCGCCGGTCCGACATGGGCGTGGCTCTCCGGATGTTGCGTTGCATGCTAGCAGGGCGGACAAGGCCGCAATAGCAGGCGGACATTCCCTGCGACAACTCGGCTCCGGGGTAGACTTGACGCAAAACCCGGCTGACGGAGGAATAATGGGGAAGGCCTGGCAGAAACTGAATCTCGAGGGCGGCGGCCTGCAGGCGGTCAACGCGCTGCTTGCGCAGAAGATGCGATCACGACCGCGGGCCTACCTCGCGTGGATCCTGTTCCCGCTGGGTCTGCATCGATTCTACCTGCTGGAGCCGCGCGGCGGGGCCGTCTTCCCCATCCTCAGCCTGGCCTTGGCCGCAACCGTCTGGCTGGCGCCGGGCTGGTGGTGGCTGCTGCCGCTGGTAGCCCTTCTCGGGCTGGCGATCCACGATCTGTTCTGGATCGAGGGCCGCGTCGTTCACCTCAACAAGGAGTTGCGCATGCAGCTGTTCCTGCGCAAGGGCAAGGCCAGCCGGCCGCCCAGCGACTACCGGGGGCGCTACATCGAAGAATCGGACGCCGAGACCGTCAAGCGCGACCTCCACGCTTACCAGGCGGTTAAGGAACGGGAACGGGCGGGGCACCCGCAGGAGGGTGCCGGAACGAAGGACCCGGATGACCCGGCGCGCAGTCGCCAGCCCTCCTTCAATGAGCAGGAGGCGATGCTTCGTCAGCTCGCCAGGCGGCGGGAGAAGCGTTGACCGTGCCGGCTGGCGGTTCGTCCGGCCGGCCGGTTGCGGAGTCGCCCGAGCGGCGCCATCAGCACCCGGACGGGCCGGTTTCACGCAGGCGCTGATAACCCGAATCCGTGATCAGGACGACGTGGACGCTGCCCGGGTAGATCCGACCCTGCGCCCGCAGCCGCTGCAGCAGTGCGGCGTGCTCTGCCGCATCGAGACGGAAGAAATCCCGGTCCTCGGTCAGCGAACCGCGCACGGCCTTGAAGCGGCGGAAGGTGGTACCCTTCGGCACCTGGTTCAGTTCGTCGAGCTGACGCAGGCTGAGCGTGTCACGGCCACGAAACCGGATGGGACGCGGCGGTGTGTTCCGGGGCCCGGTCTGGTCAGCCGGTAGGTCTGGTGCATCCGACACTGTCTCGTCCTTCACGGTCTGTCTTGCAGAAACCGGCTCCAGCCTAACGCCGGGACGGCAACCAGAGGGAGGATGCATGGAATTCCTGCAGGATTACGCGATGTTCCTTGCCAAGGGCCTGACCATCATCGTGATGGCCCTGGTGGTGCTGGGCGCGCTGGCCGCGGTATCCCAGCGCAACCGGGGTCGCGGCGACGAACAGCTCACCGTAAAGCATCTGAACCAGCGCTACCGCAACATGGAACGGGTGCTGCGGCTGCGGGTGCTGGGCTGGCGGGCGCTGCGCCAGCACACCAGGGAATACCAGCGCCAGCGCAAGCGTGCCGCGAAGGAACGCCCGGAGGAACAGCCGCGCGTCTACGTGCTGCGCTTCCACGGCGACATCCGCGCGACCCACGTCGACAACCTGCGCGAGGAGGTCTCGGCGATCCTGACCCTCGCCCGGTCCGGAACCGACCGGGTCGTGGTCTGCCTCGAGAGCGGTGGCGGCCTGGTGCCCTCCTACGGTCTCGCCGCGGCCCAGCTGGCGCGCCTGCGCGAAGCCGGTCTCGATCTCACCGTCGCGGTGGACCGCGTGGCCGCCTCCGGCGGTTACCTGATGGCCGCGGTCGCCAACCGCATCACGGCCGCGCCCTTCGCGGTGGTCGGCTCGATCGGTGTGGTTGCACAGATCCCGAACCTGAACCGGCTGCTGAAACGGCATGACGTCGACATCGAACTGCTGACCGCGGGCCAGCACAAGCGGACGCTCACGATCCTGGGCAAGAACACGCCCGAGGGCCGCGCCAAGTTCCAGGAGGAGCTCGAGGAGACCCACGGGCTGTTCAAGGCCTACCTGCAGCGTTTCCGTCCCCAGCTCGACCTCGAACGGCTGGCCACCGGCGAACACTGGTACGGCGAGCACGCCCTGGACCTGCAGCTGGTCGACGAGCTTCGCACCAGCGACGACCTGCTGATGGCCCTCGCCCGCGAATTCGAACTCTACGAGGTCACCTTCAATCGCCGCCAGCCGATGAGCCGACGGATCGGCATCGCCTTCCAGGAGGCCGTGGAGCGCGTGCTGCAGCGCTGACTGGCCTCTGACCACGGCCGCCCCGGCCCGTAAGGGAGGCGAGACCCTCTCGCCGATTCTGACGCCGTGGATGATCGCCCATGGGGGGTTGACCTCCTACGCTGCTCGCCCCGGCCCGTGTGGGAGGCGAGACCCTCTCGGCGATTCTGACGCCGTGGAGGATCGCCCATGGGGGGTTGGCCTCCTACGCCGCTCGCCCCGGCCCGCTGTGGGAGGCGAGCCTGCTCGCGAATGCGCCGCAAGCGCGCCGAACACTGGGGTGCCCCGGACGCCCATTCGCGTGCAAGCACGCTCCCACACGGGCGCTCCCACACGGGCGCTCCCAAGAGGGCCTATCCCGCCG
>JAGTVE010000100.1 GCA_018224485.1 Thioalkalivibrio sp.
CGGCGGCCATCGGTCCCGGTCAGGCGAAGGCCCTGGCTGATCGAGCCTCCGCCGACTCCCGCATGTTCCGCGGGCTCGAAGGCCGCGCCGGTGGCGTTCGCGATAGACTTGCAGACGGTTTCGATCCACGGTTCCATGGGTCCTCCGCATCCGGTCTGGCAGCCCGTCGGACTGGGGCTGCCTGGGTCCACGGGATTCCGGGCGGAGGATACCCGGATCCCGCCCCGGCGTCAGGAGGCCGCATGTCCTACCGCAGGCTGGTTCCCTTGAGCGAGCGCATTGGCCGCGAGGGCATCGAGGGGGTGGTGCGGGAGCTGTATGACCGCCTTGCCGCCGATCCGACGATCGGGCACCACTTTGCGCGCATCGAGGACCACGAGGCGCATCTGCGCCGGGTCTGCGACTTCTGGTTCCTGAGCCTCGGCGGGAGGCTGGAACGTCCCCCGCAATTCGACATGGTTGGAAGGCATCGGCCGCTTCGATTGTCGGATGCGGACGTGGACGTCTGGCTCGGCCACTTCCGTGCGGTCACCGCCGCGCGGCTCGAACCCGGGGCCGCCGCCGAGTGGCAGCGGCTGGCCGACGGGATCGCGACGCGGCTGCGCGCGGAGGCGGTGACGGAGTGACGGCCCGGCGGGAGGGAGCCGGGCCCGTGCGTCAGAGGCAGGACTGGGCGGTGTAGCCCGGGGCGTCGCAGATCTCCTGGCTGGCGATTCGCACCGGACCGTACAGCCCGAGCCCCGCGAGGTGGGATTCGCGTGCCTGCGCAAGCCGGTCCTCGGGGGTCACCGGAAACAGCAGCGTGCTCAGGGACGGCGGGGTGACGCCGAGCCGGACCGCGTAGATCACCCGGTAGGCCAGCACACGCTGCACGTAGTCGCGCGTCTCGTGAAACGGGATCAGCTCCGCCCAGATGTCGGGATCCACGTGCCCCTGCTCCGGCAGCCAGCTGCGCACGCGGTGGGCGCCGGCATTGTAGGCCGCGGTGGACAGCAGGCTGTGCCCGCCGAACTTGTCCAGGTTCCGGCGCAGGTAGTAGGTTCCGAGCCGCGTGTTGGTCAGCGGATCCAGGATGTCGCTGTTGTTGCGGATGCTCACCCCGGCGGCGCTGGCCACCGAGCGTCCTGTGGCGGGCATGATCTGCATGATGCCCAGGGCGCCGGCGCCGGAGCGCACGTCGTGCAGGAAGGCACTCTCCTGCCGCGCGATCGCCATCGCCCACGCGGGATCGATCCCCTGTACACGGGCGCCGTCCACGATCAGGTCCGAGAACGCGAGCGGAAAGCGCAGGTCGATGTCGCCCCAGCTGCGGGCGCGCGCGACGGTGAAGATCGCCCGGTCATGCCAGCCCCAGTCCGCGAACAGGCTCGCGGCCGCTTCCTGTTCGCCGGTCGACAGGTCGTTGATCATGTGCGTCCATTCGCGGCGCGCCTCGGTGAAGCGTTCGAGCAGCACCAGTTCGCGCATGCGCTGGATCGCCGGGATGTCGGCGACTTCCTGCTTGCGCTGTGCCGGGACCGACAGCGGCTCGTGGCCGATGCGGTAGGGCTGGCCCAGCCGGTCGGCCGCGAGGAAGCCGTGGAGATTGCGCTCGCGCGCGGCCCAGCGGTAGGCGCGCTCCGCCTCGTCTTCCCGTCCTGCCTCTTCCAGCGCCCGCGCCCGCCAGTACTGCCACCGGGCCTCGGTACCGGTATCGGGGCTCATTCCGTCGACCGCGGCGATCACCGTGTTCCAGTCCCGGTCCCGGAGACCGGCACGCAGCTGCCACTGCCGCAGCTGAGCGTCGAAGACCGCCTCCGGCAGGGAGGCCATGAACGGAAGCGCCTCCGGCAGCCCGCGCACCGCGAGCCTGAGCGCCAGCGCGTGCTGGACCCGCGCCTGCTGCCCCGCATCCAGACCGAGGCGCTGCCCGTGGGCATTCCACGCCTCCAGCGCGTCCTCGGGGCTGCGCCGGATCAGGCGCAGGAAGCCATCCTCCAGGATCCCCCCGGCGGCGCGGTGGTCTTCCGCGCGGAAGCCGGCACGGGTGATCCGCTCCGGGCTGGACGCGAGCTCCAGCCAGCGGTCGGCCCAGGGGCGGTCGGCCGCGGAGAGGTAGCGGCGCAGGTAGCGCGCCAGACCGGTCTGCCCGGCCTCCATCGCCAGTTCCAGCCGCTGCCAGGCCAGCGCGGTAGTCAGCCGGTCCGCGTCACGCCAGGCGTCCAAGACCGGGTCGCAGGCATTCGGCCGGGAATGGCCGTGCAGCCAGATCGACTCGACATCGGCGAGGGCCTGCTGTGGCTGGCCGGTCTCGAGCAGCGCCTGCTTGTGGAAGCAGGTCAGCTCGGTGGACAGCGGGCCCTCAAAGGCGGCGAAGTGCAGGAATTCCCGCCAGCGCTGCTCCCGGGCCAGGTGGTCGAGATAACTGTTGCGCAGCAGGCGGGCGAGGGGACCGTCCGCGTGGGTCTCGATGAACTCCGCGATCTCCCGCGGATCGGCGGCGCCGAGATTGCGCGCGAGGCGTCGGTAGTCGAGATACTGCAGCAGCGGGTAGCCGGTCAGCACCTGCCGGGTGGTCTGGAAGGCGCGGTCATTGTCGTTCCGCAGTGCGCGCTCGGCGAGCACGAAGAGCCCGCGCTCGAGACTGAACCCGCTGTCGGCCGCATCGGTCCCGGCCTGGGCCGTGCCGGCAAGCACGAGACAGACGACTGCACAGGCCATGGTTCCGAGGCGCATTTCACCGACTCCTGTAACGTAAGCATAGTGCGCCGGGGCAGGCGCCTGGATTCTCGCTATCTTCCTTAACAAGGGCGGCTACCGCAATGGGAACATGAGGAATTTTTTCGAACGTTCCGGCGGCGTGGCTCAGCGCGAGTCGCCGACTTCCAGGTATTCCCCCGGCGGGATGCCGTCGATGGTCCAGGAGGCGACGCGGTAGCGGATCAGGCGCAGGGTCGGGTGACCGACCGCCGCGGTCATGCGCCGAACCTGCCGGTTGCGGCCCTCGGTGAGCGTGATCGCGAGCCAGCGGGTGGGAATCTGGCGGCGCACGCGCACGGGCGGGTCGCGTGGCCAGATCTCCGGGGGATCCATCGGCTCGACCCGGGCGGGCCCGGTCGTACCGTCGCGCAGTTCCACCCCGCCGCGCAGGGCCTGTAATGCCTCGGCTCCCGGCAGGCCCTCCACCTGGACCCAGTAGGTCTTGCCCACACGGTGGCGCGGGTCGCTGAGCCGGGCCTGCAGGCGGCCGTCATCCGTCAGCACCACGAGGCCCTCGCTGTCGCGGTCGAGGCGCCCCGCCGCATGCACCCGCGGGACCCGAATGTAGTCGGCGAGCGTCGGTCGGCCCTGCGGGTCGGTGAACTGGGTCAACACCCCCCAGGGCTTGTTGAACAGGATGATCCGGGCCACATCAGTCGCAGTGCACGGTGACCTGCTCGGCGAAGTGGCGTCCGAGGTCTGTCCCGCCGGTCTGGCTGAAGTCCAGCGCCAGCGCACGGGCGACGACCGCCGGATCGGGCCGGGGCTTTACGATCTCCAGGCGGCACCGCCCCGTGTCCCGTTCGAACCGCGGCGGCGACTCGCCGTCGTGCAGGACCTCGATGAAATAGGTCGGATCGAAGATCGCGTAGCGCAGGGTGCGGGCGCGCGGGTCAATCGCTTCGTCGAGCTGCAGCCGGAAGCGGAAGTGCAGTTGCTGATCCTCCATGGCCAGGGTTGCCGGCTCCTCCGGCTGACCGAGCACGCGGCGGTCGTCCGCATGGACCTCGGTGTACCAGTCATACTCGGCGAGACTGTCCAGGATCTCGGCCCCAAGCTCGGCGAGCTTCGCTTCGGGTGTCGCGCCCTCGAACTGTTCCATAGCGTCGTCGTACAGGTAGCGGCTGTAGGTGGGGTCGATGATCCAGGTCTGGCGCAGCGCGATCACGTGATCATCGGCGTCGGTCTCGAGCTCGATGTCGATGTCGATCCATGCGTGCGGGTGTGCCAGCACCCCGCCGGGCAGGCCCAGCCACAGCAGGCCCGCGAACAGCGTGGCGAGGCAGGCGGCCATCCGGGCGGAGGGACGGGCCTGCGGGTTGCGCCGGGACCGCATCACGGGCGCGCCATGCGCCGGTGGCCCTCGGCAAGGTCTTCGGCGATCAGCAGCAGGCGGGACTGGTAGGGCCGGGCGACGCCGAGCTCCTCGAGGCACTCGCGCGCCCCCGGCAGCGGGCCGCGCGGGAGCAGTTCGGGGTGGGCCGGCAGCCCGGGCACGTCGGTGACCAGTCCGGTCAGCTGGCGCGCGAGCCGCAGCGCCGCACCCTCGAGTGCCACCTGCTCCGCGATGCGGGCGGCACTGCGGATTGCGCAGCCCCGGATGGCCTGCGGATCGGCCAGGATGGCCTCGAGGTCCCCGAGGCGGCGCAGCATGCGCGCGGCCGTCGCCGGGCCGACACCAACAAGTCCGGTGACGTTGTCGCTGCGATCGCCGGCCAGCGCGAGCATGTCGGCCACCTGCTCCGGGCGGATGCGCAGCCGCCGCTCGATGTCGCGCCGCGTGGCCGTGGTGCCGCGCTCCGGGTCCCGGAGGAGGTCGCCGTCGCCAAGGATCACCTGCGCGAGATCCTTGTCGGCGCTCATCACCTGTACCGGGACGCCCTGTCGGCGTGCCGCCGCGGCCAGCGTGGCGATCAGATCATCGGCCTCGAACTCGGAGTGGGCGAGCTGCGCCAGGCCGAGACAGTCCAGTAGTTCGCGGATGCGCCCGAACTGCTCGCGCAGGGCCTCGGGTGCCGGCGGGCGGTGGGCCTTGTAGGCGGGGTGGAGGCGGTGGCGGAATCCGCTGCGCAGGCTGGTGTCGAAGGCGAAGGCGACCGGCCCCGGGGGGACTGCCGGCAGCCACTGGCAGAGCGAGTGCACGAAGCCGTGCACCGCGCCGCCGGGCCGGCCGTGTGCATCCGGCTGCTCGCCGCGGGAGAACCAGGCCCGGAAGACGAAGATGCTGCTGTCGACCAGGGTCGCGGTTCCCGGCGCCGGTGACGCCGGTCGGGGCACGGCGCGCGCCGCGGCCCTGGCGGTTGCGCTGGCGGTCACTTCAGCCGTGCAATGTCGGCCTGGACGCCGGCCAGCGAGCTGTTGAAGTTCGCCTGTTCCTCGGCATTCAGATCCAGCTCGACGATGCGCTCCATGCCGCTCGCCCCGAGGACGCAGGGCACGCCCATCGCGACGTCGTGGGAACCGTATTCGCCGTTCAGCAGCGCCACTGTCGGCAGGACCCGGCGCCGGTCGAGCACGATGGCCTCGACCATCGCCTTGATCGCGGCCGCCGGGGCGTCGTAGGCGCTGGAGGTCTGTTTCAGCGCGAGGATCTCGGCCCCGCCGTGACGGGTGCGCTCGACGATGCGGTCAATCGCCGGCTGGTCCAGGAAGTGATGCAGCGGCAGCCCGTTGATGCCGGAGAACCGCAGCATCGGGACCATCGCATCCCCGTGGCCGCCCAGCACCAGGGTGTGGATGTCCCGGGTCGAAAGGCCGGTCTCCAGCGCCACGAAGGCGGCCATGCGCGAGGCGTCGAGCACGCCGGCCTGGCCGAACACCCGCGAGCGGTCCCAGCCCGTCTTCTGCCAGGCCCGGAAGGTGAGCACGTCGACCGGGTTGGACACCACCAGGATCTGGCTGTCCGGTGCCTCCCGCACCACGTCGACGAGGATGGTGTCCAGGATCTCGACATTCTTGTCGAGCACGTCGGAGCGGGACATGCCGGGCTTGCGCGGCAGTCCGGCGGTAATGATCACCAGTTCCGCACCCGCGATCACCCCGGGGTCGGAATCACCGACCACCCGGCTGTCGAAGCCGAACAGCGGGGCGGTCTCCTGGATGTCCAGCGCTGCCCCCGCGGCCGCGCCCTCGCGGACGTCGAGCAGGGCGATCTCGCGGGCGAGGTCGGACTCGGCAAGGAACTGCGCGGTGGATTCGCCGACACGGCCGGCGCCAATGATCGCGATCTTCTTCATCACACTGTCCTCTGCGATTTGGGTGAAGGCTGACTCGCGCCGATTGCATCTGCGGACTGGCGCCCGCCGGGTGAAAGCACTGGTCAGATGCGGGCCACCCCGCTGTCGCGTGCCGCCTGGGCCACCGCGGCCGGGATGGTCTCGATCAGACGCGGGTCGAAGGGCGTTGGCAGTATGTACTCCGGTCCGAAGGCCATCGCCTCCTTACCATACGCCTCCAGCACGCTCTGCGGCACCGGCTCCCGCGCCAGCCGCGCCAGTGCGTGTACGGCGGCCACGTGCATTGCATCGGTGATGTGCCGGGCCCGCACGTCGAGCGCCCCGCGGAAGATGAACGGGAAACCGAGCACGTTGTTGACCTGGTTCGGATAGTCCGAACGCCCGGTGGCCATGATCAGGTCGCTGCGCGTCTCGTGGGCCAGTTCCGGCATGATCTCCGGGTCCGGGTTGGACAGTGCGAAGATCACCGGGCGCGGCGCCATCGAGCGCAGCATCTCCGGGGTGAGCAGATCCGGTCCGGACAGGCCGATGAAGACGTCGGCATCCACGCAGGCCTCCTCCAGGGTGCGCGCCGCGGTCTCCTGGGCGAAGAACTGCTTGTGTTCATTCAGGCCCGTGCGCTCGTCGTTGATCACGCCCTTGCGATCGACCATGAAGATCCGCGAACGGTGCACGCCCAGGCGCAGCAACAGGCGCATCGATGCGACACCGGCCGCGCCGGCGCCGACGCAGACGATCTTCACGTCTTCCAGCTTCTTGTCCTGGATCTCGAGCGCGTTGAGCAGCGCGGCCGCAGTGATGATCGCCGTGCCGTGCTGGTCATCGTGGAAGACCGGAATGTCCAGGCGCTCGGACAGCCGCTTCTCGATCTCGAAGCAGGCCGGTGCCGCGATATCCTCGAGGTTGATTCCGCCGAAGCCGCCGGCGATGCGGGCGACGGTGTTGATGAAGTCCTCCGGTTGCGGGGCGACCACCTCGATGTCGAAGACGTCGATGTCGGCGAAGCGCTTGAACAGCACCGCCTTGCCCTCCATCACCGGTTTGGCCGCGACGGCACCGATGTCACCGAGGCCGAGAACCGCAGTGCCGTCGGTGACGACTGCGACCAGGTTGCCCTTGGCGGTGTACTGGTAGGCGGCGTTCGGGTCGTCCCGCACGGCACGCGCCGGTGCTGCGACGCCCGGGGAGTAGGCCAGCGACAGGTCGTCCTGGGTGGCAGTGGGCTTGGTCACCTGAACGGCGAGCTTTCCGGCAGGTGCGCGTTGGTGGTACTCGAGGGCGCGTTGCTTGAATGAGTTGGGCATGGGGAGGGCAGGGTCCTTGGGCGGTTGCCCAGTGTAATCCCCCCGGCCGCCCGGGTGCATGGGCGCGCCGTGCGCGCGGGTAAATCGCGTTGGCGCCCGTCAGCGGACCGGGTGTGTCGGGACGGAGCCGCCCCGCGCCTCCTCGTACAAGGGCTGCATCTGGGCGGCGAGCGCGGCGAGATCGCGCTGGCGGGATGCGGGGGCGGGGTGGGTGCTCAGGAACACCGGCTGGCTGGCGCCCGCCTTCTCGGCCATCTTGCCCCAGAGGCTCGCGGCC